>CAZGFR010000001.1:0-2706 GCA_964524485.1 uncultured Anaerolineaceae bacterium
ACTCCTCGTTCGTGAACGGACCGTAGACTTCGGCCGTGTCGAAGAACGTGACGCCACGCTCGACGGCCTTGTGCAGAAAATCGATCATCTCCTGCTTGTCGGTCGGCTTGTCGCCAAAGCTCATGCGCATGCAGCCCAGTCCCATGGCCGAGACTTCCAGGCCTGTCCTGGGCGAAGCCGAAGGGCCGCTCTTCCCAAGTTTGCGTGTTTGCATTTCGAACTCCTTTATTCTTCCTGACTGATTTCTTTTTCTTTGGTCAGAATTGCGTTTTCGTATACCTGAATCTTGTGGTCCAGCAAATCCAGCGTTTTTTGCATTTCTGCGATGCGCGCGGCCAGCAGGGCGCGCTGCTCACGCAGGATTTCCTTTCGGGTTTCAATCGTGGAATCGCCTTGTTGCACCAGGCTCATGTAATCGATCAGCACTTCGAGGGGCAGGCCCGCGCTCCGCATGCACTTGATGAAGTCCACGCGGCGGATGTCGAGCTCGTTGTAATCACGGATGCCGCTCTCGGTGCGGTTGACGGTTGGGATGAGACCGATGCGCTCGTAGTAGCGCAGGGTGTCCGCCGAAAGGCCGTAGCGTTCACTGACTTCCTGTATTTTCATACTTCACCTCGACAGGCAGTGTAACACCTGGAGTCGGCTCCAAGTCAAGGCTTTTGATGGGGAATTTTGAAATTGGGGGTTCGGGGGATTAAAAAATGGATCGTGCGCAGCGCAGGATCCATGGAAAAAATGCAATTCTGTTTACATCATCAACTTCGGACGGTATTGCAGCGCCTCGGCCAGGTGCACGGATTGGATCTGCTCGCTCCCGGCCAGATCCGCAATGGTGCGCGCCAGCTTGAGGATGCGGTGATAGGCGCGCGCCGATAGGTTCAACTGCGTCATGGCCGAGCGCATCAGGGCCTGGCTTTGGTCGTCCACCTGACAGAATTGCCGCACCTCGGCCACGCGCATGTCGGCATTGCAGATGATGTCGGAGATCGGTGATTGGGGATTGGTAAATCGGTGATGTTGAATATCGCGCGCGGCTTGCACGCGTTTGCGGATCGACTCGGATGATTCTCCTACCCGGCCGCTGCTCAACTTGTCGTAGTCCACGCGCGGGACCTCGATGTGGATGTCGATGCGGTCGAGCAACGGCCCCGAGATGCGCTTCTGGTATTTTGTGACCATTGCGGGCGCACAGGTACAGGGCTTCTGACTGTCGCCGTAGTAGCCGCATGGGCAGGGGTTCATGGCCGCGATCAATTGGAAGTTGGCGGAGAAGGTCAGCGACCCTTTGGCGCGGCTGATGGTGACGACCTTGTCTTCCATCGGCTGGCGCATCACTTCGAGTACGCGCGTGCCGAACTCGGGGAACTCGTCGAGAAAGAGCACGCCGCGATGGGCGAGCGAGATCTCGCCTGGCTTGGGGATGTTCCCGCCGCCGACCAGCCCTGCGTGGCTGATGGTGTGATGTGGCGCGCGGAACGGCCGCTGACGGATGAGCGGAGTCCCCGCCGGGAGTTGGTCCGCCACCGAGTAGATGCGCGTCACGTCCAACGACTCTTCGAGGCTCATCTCGGGCAGGATGCCAGGCAGGGCGCGCGCCAACAGGGTCTTGCCCGCGCCCGGGCTGCCGACCATCAACACATTGTGGCCGCCCGCGGCTGCCACCTCCAGCGCACGCTTGACGTGTTCCTGACCTTTGACCTCAGCAAAGTCGGTCGGGACGAAGAGCGGGTCGAGCGTGAGGGCGTTCGAGGGTTGGAAAGGCTCGATTAAACGGCGGCCCATCAAATGGTCGTAGAGGTCGGCCAGCGATTTAACGGGATAGACTTCCAGGTCTGGGATCAGGGCTGCTTCAGCGGCATCCACTTCGGGGACGAACATCCGCTTGAATCCGTTGGCGCGGGCGGCGGCAGCCATCGGAAGGATCCCGCGCGTATGGCGGGCCACGCCGTCCAGCGAGAGTTCCCCCACCACCAGCGCACCATCGATGGCATCCTGCGGCAGGTAACCCGCGAGGATGACCACGCCCAACGCGATGGGCAGGTCGTAGGCGGGGCCTTCCTTGCGGACCACCGCGGGAGCCAGGTTGACCACCACGCGGTGGCGCGGAAAATGCAGCCCCGCGTTCTTGACAGCGGTCTGCACGCGTTCGCGGCTTTCCTGCACGGCGACATCCGGCAGACCTACGATGGTCATGCCGGGCAGTCCGTTGGTGTAATCTACTTCGACTTCGACGATTACGCCATCCAAACCCACTACAGCGCAAGAGTATGTTCGAGCAAGCATGAGCCAATTGTACATGAAGTCTGCGGATTTTTGCACGGCCTTGCGAAACTGAAGACTGGGGGAGCCAAGTGTTTCAACTGTGTTTAAAATCGACCGGGTGTTGCGAAACGATTCGCCCGCACATCTGTTATGATTACAGAATCACCAACGGAGCATGCCATGAATAAACCAAAAGTATTTGTCACTCGCCCCATCCCTGATCGTGGGTTGGATGTGATCAAGAATTTTTGCGACGCCGATGTGTGGACCGATGAACTGCCGCCCAGCCGAGACGTGCTGCTCGAACGCGTGCGCGGCGTGGAAGGAGTCGTTTCGCTGTTGACGGACAGGATCGACGGCGAAGTGTTGGAAGCGGCGGGCCCTCGACTGAAAGTGATCAGCAACCAGGCGGTCGGGTTCGACAACATCGACGTAGCCGCC
>CAZGFR010000001.1:2806-16739 GCA_964524485.1 uncultured Anaerolineaceae bacterium
ACTGAAAGTGATCAGCAACCAGGCGGTCGGGTTCGACAACATCGACGTAGCCGCCGCCACCCAGCGCGGCATCCCCGTGGGCAATACGCCCGACGTGCTGACCGACGCCACTGCCGACTTCGCCTTCGCGTTGATGATGGCGGCGGGCCGCCGCATTGTGGAGGGGGAGCGCTATGTGCGTGCGGGCAAGTGGAAGACCTGGAGCCCGACACTGCTGCTGGGCGTGGATTTCAAGGGCGCCACGCTCGGGCTGGTGGGCTTCGGACGCATCGGCAAGGCCATGGCCCGCCGCGCCGCAGGCTTCGACATGCGCGTCATCTACTATGATCCGCTGGAGACCAAACCGCCCGTCGACGTCAAGGCCACGCATGTGGATTTGGAGACCCTGCTCGAAGATTCTGACTTTATCTCATTGCACACCCCGCTGACAGCGGATACCCGTCACCTGATCGACACCGCCGCCCTGGCGAAGATGAAGCCCACCGCGGTGCTGGTCAACACCTCACGCGGCCCGGTGGTGGACCTCGATGCCCTGTACGAAGCTTTGAAGGTGAAGCGCATCTTCGCCGCCGCCCTCGACGTGACCGAGCCCGAGCCGCTGCCGATGGACCATCCGCTGCTTACGCTCGAGAACGCGCTGATCGTCCCGCACATCGCCAGCGCCAGCAAGACCACGCGCGACAAGATGTCCTGGATGGCCGCGCAGAATCTGATCGCGGGCCTGAAGGGCGAGCACTTGCCGAATTGCGTCAACCCGCAGGTGTATAAGTAAAGAAAGAGAAAACAAGAAAGAATAGGGCGTCGAGATTTTCTCGACGCCCTTTGATTTACAGGGTGACGGCTTTTCCCGTCCTGGCTGATTCGAGCAGGGCCAGGATGGCTGCCAGGTTGCCACGGCTGTCGGCCAGCGTGATGCGCGGAGAGCGGCCATGCTGGATGGCGTCGCATAGGTCATCCACCTCACCCATGTACAGATCCGCGCCCGGCATGGGAAGCGTCTCGGCCTGGTCGCCGCGCGTCAGCGTGACGGTGGCCTTGTGATTGGGCTTGAATGGGTTGGGGATGGACAGGGTCGCTTCCGAGCCGACGATCTCCATCCACGAGCGGAAGGGGGATGCGAATCCGCAGTCGAACTGGGCCAGGACTCCGCCCTCGAAGCGCATTTGCCCGACGAAGGATTCATCCACGCCGCTTGGACCTTCGACCTGCCAGCCGAACACTTCGAGCGGTTCCGCCCCGACGAGCGCCCGCGCGTAGCTGATGGGATAACAGCCCACGTCCCAGATGCTGCCGCCGCCCATCGCAGGGTCGGAGCGGTAGTTGCCCTCGCGGGTCAAGGTGAAGGTGAACGCCCCACGGATGAGTTGCAGCCTGCCCAAGGTCCCGCTCTCGACCATCTCCTTCACTTTCAAGGTCTGCGGGTGATGGCGATACATGAAGGCTTCGGTCGCGATCTTACCCGTCTCGCGCGAGGCGGCGATGATCTCGTCCATCTCGGCCAGGGTCAGCGTCATCGGCTTCTCGCACAGGACATGCTTGCCCGCCCGCAGCGCCCTCACCGTCCACTCGGCGTGCAGGTGATTGGGCAGCGGATTGTAGACGACGTCGATCTCGGGGTCGGCCAGCAGAGCCTCGTAACTGCCGAACGCGCGCGGGATGTTCCACTCGCGGGCATAGGCCTCAGCGGAGGGTTGGCTCCTCGAAGCGACGGCCAGCAGACGGGTCCGTTTGGAGGCGTTGAGCGGTGGGATCAAGGCGCGGTTGATGCGCGCGGTCGAAAGCAATCCCCAGTTAAGCGGTTTCGACATGCGGTTTTCCTTTCCATAAAATATAGATCGAACCCAAGGTCAGCAGCGAGAGGAACAGATTGAGGCCGAAGCCCGTGCGCTGATCGAGCAGGTCGATGCCCCAGCCCACCAGCCAGGGACCTACCAGCGCGCCCACGCCTGCGAAGGTGTAGAGCACGCCCAGCACAGTGTTGACGTTCTCGGTGTGCGTGTCGGTCACGGCGGCGGTGATGGTGGGGAAAGTGATCGAGAAGAAGAAACCCGTCAGCGGCAGCAGCAGCGACAGGCTGGGCGGGCCGAAGAGTCCCAGCGCGAGGCTGATGACTGCTCCAATCGAAGCGATCAGCAGCGAGCGCAGGTAACCGACGCGCTGCACCACGAAACCGCCCAGCAGACGTCCGAGCATGAGCATGGCGAAGAAGAGCGAAAGCGCCTGGCTGCTGGCGGTCACGTCCAGGCCGCGCTCGCGTTGCAGGAAGGTCACCAGCCAGGAGGAGGTGCCGATCTCGGCGGCCACGTAGAAACCGATGGCGGCGTAGAACCAGGGCAGGCGCCCTTTGAAGGCCACACGCGAGACCTGGCGGAAATCGAGCGAGGTCTTCTCTTCGCTGCGGGGAAAACGCAGGAAGAGGAAGACCAGGATGAAGGCCGCGATCAGGAGCAGGTCCCAGCGGTAGATCGTCCGCCAGGGGACGGCCAGGCTGAGCAGCCAGCCCGCCACGAGCGGCGCGATCATCGATCCCAGCCCGTGCAGGACGGCCATCAGGTTGAGGAAGAGTCCCTTGCGATCATGGTGCAGGCTGACGATGATGGCGTTCGGACCGAGTTCGAGCGCGCCGAGTCCCAGTCCAAGCACGAACAGCGAAGCTGAGAGCAGCCAGACCGAGGCGAAGGCGCTGTATCCGCCCACGCCGAGGAACATACAGATGCCCGCCAGGACCACGACCAGCTTGAGGCCGAACTTGTCCGCCAGGATGCCCGTGATGAGGGTGGCAACCAGGAAGCCGAGATACTCGCCGAAGAAGACATTCCCGCCCACGCCCGGGTTGATGCGCATTTCGGTCAGCATGGAGGGCAGGGTGGCGCCTTTGAGGTTGTCGGTGAAGCCGAAGACGAAGAAGGCTAGGAAGCAGCCCGCCGTCAGCAGCAAGATGGTAGTTTTGGAAGCTTGTTTCATCAGAACTATTATAAGACACAGGCCTGATCCACAAGGGACCAGGCCTGCGAGATTCGAAAAGGTTGGGGGTTATTTGCCGCGGCTGCGGGTGGTCACGTCGAAGATTACGGCGGCGGCCAGCACGGCTCCGCGCACTATATACTGATACGAGATGCCGATGCCCATCAGGTTCATGCCGCTGGTCAACGAGGTCATCACCAGCGCGCCGATGATCGAGCCGACCACCTTGCCCACGCCGCCCGCCGCCGAAACGCCGCCCACGTAGGTGGCGGCGATGGCGTCCAGTTCGAACAGGTTGCCTGCGGTGGTCGTGGCGGATTGCAGGCGCGAGGCGAACAGGATGCCCGAGAGGGCCGAGAGCATGCCCATCGAGCCGAAGACCACGTAGATGAGCCGGTTGACGTTGATGCCGCTCAATTCAGCTGCATCGGGGTTGCCGCCGATGGCGTAGATGTGACGCCCGAGAACGGTCTGCGACATGACGAAGTTGTAGATGAGCGTCACAACCAGCACGACCACCGCCGTCCACGAAAGGCCTTGGTATCCCGCCAGCACCCAGGTGATGGCGCCGATCAGCGCAGACATGAAGACCAGTTTCAGGATGAACATGTCCATGGGCAGGACTTCGAAGTTGTAGGACTGCTTCTTCTTGCGGTTGCTCAACTCACCCATGACCAGCAGGATGATGGCCACCACACCCAGGATGAGGGTCAGTTTGTGCACGCCGGGCAGGAAGGCGTCCAGCCCGGGGATGTCGGGGATGAAGCCGTTGCCAATGGCGTTAAAGGCCGCATCGGGGATGATGATGGTGCCCGTGCCCTCGGTTACGACCAGGATCGCGCCACGGTAGATCAGCCAGCCCGCCAGCGAAGCGACAAAGGAGGGAATCTTCATCTGCGCCACGAGGAAGGCGGTGATCAAGCCCGCAAAGGCGCCCAGCGCCAGCACCATCGGGATGACCGCATACACGGGCAAGCCCCAATAGACCAGGGCGATGGCCGCCACCGCGCCCATAAAGCCCGCCAGGAAGCCCACCGACAGGTCGATGTGGCGGATAATGATAACCAGCGTCATGCCGACGGCCAGGACGGCGATGTAGCCCGTCTGGTTCACCAGGTTGACGATGTTTCGCGACGAGAGAAAGGTGCCGCCGGTCGTGATCGTGAAGATGATCATGATCACGAACAGGGCAATGTACATACCGTATTCACGGATGTTCTGTTGCAGCACATTCTTGGCGTTATTGAAAAATGACATGGGGTCCGCCTCCTAATTCGTTGCAAGGTGCATGATTTTTTCCTGAGTCGCCTCGGCGACGGGCAGTTCGCCCGCGATCTTGCCCGAAGCCACCACGTAGACACGGTCACTCATACCCAGGATCTCGGGCAGTTCGGAGGAGATCATGATGATGCTCATCCCCTGCTCCACGAGGCGGGTCATGATGGTATAGATCTCGTACTTCGCGCCCACGTCGATGCCGCGCGTCGGCTCGTCGAGAATCAGGATATCGGGTTTGACGAACAGCCACTTACCCAGGCAGACCTTCTGCTGGTTGCCGCCGCTCAGGTTGGAAACCTTCTGCTCGACGCTGGGCGTCTTGATGTTCAGGCTGCCCTTGTACTCGTTGGCCACCTTGACCTCGGCGTTGTTATCCACCACGCCGCGCGCCGCGATCTCGTGCAGGTTCGCCAGGCTGATGTTCTGCTTGACGTCCTGGATCAGGATCAGGCCGTCGCCCTTGCGGTCTTCGGTGGAGTAGGCCACGCCCGCGTCGATGGCGTCGCGCGGATGACCGAACTTGCGGGGCTGGCCATTGACATACAAGTCGCCGCTCAGGTGATAGGCCTCGGGATTGCCGAAAATGCTCAATGCCAATTCCGTGCGGCCCGAGCCGATCAGCCCCGAAAAGCCGACAATCTCGCCCTTGCGCAGGGTGAAGTTGACGTCCTTGAGGATGGCCCGTCCCGCCTTGGGGTCGTAGGCGTTCCAGTTGCGGACCTCGAGCACCACCTCGCCCGCCTGTTTGCGTTCGCGCTTGGGGTAGATGTTCCCGATCTCGCGCCCGACCATGTTCTTGATCAACACCTGTTCGCTGACCTGGCCGTTGCGGGCATCCAGCGTACAGATGGTCTGGCCGTCGCGCAGCACGGTGACGGTGTCCGCAATCTCGATGACTTCCTTCAACTTGTGCGAGATCAGGATGCAGGTCACGCCGTGATTCTTCAGGTCGCGCAGCAGGTTGAGCAGGTTCTCGCTGTCCACTTCGTTCAGGGCAGCGGTGGGCTCGTCGAGGATGAGCAACTTGACGTCCTTGCTGAGCGCCTTGGCGATCTCGACCAGTTGCTGCTTGCCCACACCCAGGTCCTTGACCTTGGCTGCGGGGTTGACGTCCAGTTTGACCTTTGCAAGGACCTCGGTGGCGCGTTTGATGGTCTCATTCCAATCCACCATGAAGCCGTTGCGGATCTCGTGCCCGATGAAGATATTCTCGTACACGGTCAGCTCGGGGACGAGAGCTAGCTCCTGGTAGATGATGGCGATACCTGCCTTCTCGCTGTCGCTGATGTTGTTGAAGCGCTGGACCTCACCGCCGAAGAGGATGTCGCCCGAGTACGAGCCGTGTGGATAGACTCCGCTCAACACTTTCATCAGCGTGGACTTGCCCGCGCCGTTCTCGCCGACGAGGCAGTGGATCTCACCCTGGGCCACCTGGAAACTAACATTATCCAGGGCCTTCACGCCCGGGAATTCCTTGGTGATGTTTCGCATTTCCAGTAAGGGAGTGTTCATAAGAACTCCAAAAGTGAAGTGATGTGCCTAACCTTTGAGGGAGCCTGCCAGCAGGCCGCGCAGGAAGTAACGGCCCAGGAAGATGTACACCAACAAGGTCGGCAGGGCGGCCAGTAGTGATCCTGCCATCTGTACGTTCCACGCCACGATCTGACTGCCTGCCATGTTGTTGAGCGCCACTGTGATGGGCCATTGCTCGTTACCCGTCAGCACCACCGCAAAGAGAAAGTCGTTCCAGGCGGAGGTGAACTGCCAGATCAGCACCACCACAAAACTGGGGATGGAGATGGGCAACAAGATGTAGCGATAGATGCCCAGCATATCCGCGCCGTCGATCTTGGCCGCTTCGAGTAGTTCCTGCGGCAGGCTGGCGTAATAGTTTCGGAAGGTTAGCGTGGTGATGGGAATGCCGTAGATGATGTGCGCCAGCGCCAGCCCAGGCAGACCTTTGACTCCGATGGCGTTCATGAACTGCACCAGCGGGATCAGGATGCTTTGATACGGGATGAACATGCCGAACAGGATGAGCGGGAAGATGATGTCCGCGCCGCGGAATTTCCACTTGGCGAGGATGAAGCCGTTCAGCGAACCCAGTGCCGAGGAGAGCAGGGTGGCGGGGATCACCATTGCAAAACTGTTCCACAGCGAGGGCGACAACTTGGAGAAAGCCTCGACGAAGTTGTCGAAGTGGATGCCCATGGGCAGATTCCACATCGTCTTCAGGTCCACTTCGGCAAAGCTCTTGAAACTCGTCGCCAGCATGACGTACATCGGCAGGAGGTAGAAGATCGCCATGAAGACGAGCGGGATATATAACCAGGTCTTGTTCAGGCGGAGTTTGTTCATTGTTCGGTCTCCGTCTTCAGGGTGTAGCGGATGTAGGGGATGATGAGCACGGCCACGCTCAACAGGAGCAGGATGCCGATGGCCGCGCCGCGCCCGTAGAACAAACCGTCGAAGGTGGTCTGCCACATGTAGATGGCGGGTACGTCCAACGGGAGCTGTTTGCCCGCGATGGCCACGATCAGGTCGAACACCTTCAGCGACATATGGCCGAGGATGATGAGCGCGCTCAGGGTCACGGGCGAGAGCAGGGGCAGCATGATGTAACGGTAGATCTGGAGCTCGGTCGCGCCGTCAATCTGGGCCGCTTCGCGCAGTTCGGTCGGGATGGAGCGCAGTCCCGCCAGGTAGAGTGCCATGGTGTAACCTGACATCTGCCAGATGGCGGCCAGGGCAATCGCAGCGATGCCCCAATAGGGCGTGGTGTGCCAGGCGTTTTGGAGGAAATCGAGATGAAGATAGGAAAATAGCAGATTCAAACCACTGGTGCGGGATCCCGTGGCGGGGTTCATCAACCAGCGCCAGACCACGCCCGTGACGATGTACGAGATCGCCATTGGGAAGAGGAACAGGCTGCGGAAGAAGCCCTCGCCCTTCAGACCCTGGTCAAGCATCACCGCCAGCAGGAAGCCCAGCAGGATGCTCCCGATGACGAAGACCCCCGTGAAGATCAATGTATTCCGAACGTCCACGGCAAAGCGTGGATCGGAGAACAGGTCGAGGTAGTTCTTCAACCCGTTCCAGGTGTAATCAGCATTCAGGCCCTTCCATTTACTGAGAGACACGCGCACCGACCAGGTGATGAAGCCGTAAATGAAGATCAGCACCGCCAGGATGGAAGGCGATATCAATAGAATGGATAAATATTTATCTTTGTCTCTGAGCATGGGGACCTCTTTTGAAAAACAAAAAAGGGTTGAGGCTCCGCCCGCAGGCGGAGCCTCAACGATTCTACACTAAATTTACTTGCAGGGGCCCGAGCTCTTGCAGGCCGCGACCAGCGCAGCCTGGAAGTTCGCCACGTTGCCGTCGGCGATGAAGAGGCCGAGGGCGGTGTCGATCTCAGACTTCCAGGAGTCATTGGCAACCACGCCGTGGGTCAGCGAGCCGACGACCACGTTGGTGGACCAATCTTCCATGGCGGACTGGAGGTATACACCGAACAGCGACTTGTCGCAGTCGGTGCGGGCGCAGATGGAGCCCTTGACCGGGTTGAAGGCTTCCTGGCCTTCCTTGGAGCCGGCAACCTTCAGCCAATCCATGGCGCCTTCCTTGTCAGGAGCGCCCACGGCCAGCACGAAGGAGTCAGACAGGAACTGGAAGACGCCCGAGGTGCCAGGCACAGGAGCCCAGCCGTAGTCGGTCTTGGGGGTCTTGCCGAGTTCGCGGAAGTAGCCTTCGGCCCAGTCACCCATGACGTTGAACGCCGCATCGCCGTTGACGACGAGCTGAGAGGCATCCTGCCACGTCAGGGAGGTGGAGTCGGTGTTGGCATAGCTCAGGATCTTGGAGTAGTTCTCGAGAGCCTTGGTGACCTCAGGGGAAGCCCAGTCGGTCGTGCCATCCCACAGGCCGTTATACTTGTCGGCGCCGAGGGTGCCGAGCAGAACGGTTTCCATCAGGTGCATCTTGGTCCACTGTTCGCCCAGGGCGAGCGGCTGGACGCCGGCGGCCTTGAGGGTGTCCATGGCGGCGATCCACTCATCGATGGTGGTCGGGACGGCGATCTTGTTGTCGGCCAGGATTTTGGGGTTGTACCACAGCACGTTGGCGCGGTGGATGTTGACCGGGACCGAGTAGATGTTGCCATCCTGCGAGATCAGCGGGATGAGGGTCTTGGGCATGACGTCGAGCCAGCCCTCGGCCGCATACAGGTCGTTCAGGGGTTCGATCTGCTTGCCAGCCACGTAGGTGCCGATCAGTTCCTGACCAGCGTGACCCTGCCAGCTATCGGGCGGGTCGCCGGCCTGCAGGCGGGTGGCGAGCACGGCGCGCGCATTGGTGCCGGCGCCGCCAGCCACGGCCGCATTGACGAACTCAACACCGGGGTACTTGGCATTGAAGACCTTGATCATGGCTTCGAGGCCGGCCGCTTCGCCGCCGCCCGTCCACCACGAGAAGACTTCCACTTTGCCCGCAGCAGGGGCTTCGGTCGGAGCAGCAGACCCACCGAGGCCGGTGAAGTCGCTGGCGTTGTAGTAGCCCGAGTCGATCAGGGCCGACTGGACGTTGGCCTTGTCCACGGTGATGACGACGGAAGGATTGGCGGGGACGTCGATCTTGCCGTTGTTGTAGGTGGTGGTGGCAGTGGGGGTCTTGCCTTCGAGGAAGGAGACAGCCGCGGTGATGGCATCCTTGACCAGCGTGCGGACGTCCTTGAAGACGGTCATGGACTGCTTGCCGTCGATGATGTACTGAACGGAAGCCTTCTCAGCATCCTGGCCAGTGACGAAGTAGCTCTTGACGTCCTTGTCGGCGCCGAAGGCATCGGCGATGGCGCGGGCGGTGCCGTCGTTCGGGGCGAGGATGAAGACATTGCCCTTATCCGCGGCGGAGGCGGCGGTCAGGTTGGCTTCGGCAAGGTTCTTGGCGGTGTTGAAGTCCCAGTTGGTGGTCACCTGGCCGATGATCGCGGCTTCTTCGTCGCGGGTCAGGGTGGCCTTGTCCTGGAGTTTCACGGCTTCCGCAGAGTTCTTGATGACGAAAGTGCCATCGGCGATCTTGGGCTGGAGAACTTCCCAGGCGCCCTGGAAGAACAGGAAGGCGTTGTTGTCGGAAGCGGCGCCCGCATACAGGTAGAGCGGGTTGCCGGTGCCGGTGGCCTTGTCCACGAGGTACTGGGCCTGGGCCTTGCCGACGGAGACGCTGTCGAAGGTCACATAGAAGTCGACCGCATCGGTGTCGCGGATCAGGCGGTCATAGGAGATGACCTTCACGCCGGCGGCCTTGGCGGCCTCAGCGGCGGCGCCAGCAGCACTTCCGTCCTGCGGGCAGATGATCAGGACTTTGATGCCCTGGCTGATCAGCGCTTCAACGTTGGCCTTTTCCTTGGCGGAATCGCCCTGGCTGAAGAGGATCTGGACGTCGTAGCCCGCGGCTTTGAGGGCGTCCTTGAAGCGGGTCTCGTCCTGAACCCAGCGCGGCTCATCCTTGGTGGGGAGCACGATGCCGACAGCGATCTTGCTTCCGCCGGTATTTGTCTTCGGGGTGCAGGCCGCCAGCACGGTGGCCAGAATCACCACGAGCGACAGAATGGTGTACAAAACTTTCTTGGACATGGTTTTCTTCTCCTTATATATTTACGTGCAAACAGTGACGTACACGAACACAAGCAGGCTCCCCTGGCGCTCACCTCCTTTCGATCTGAGTGGGATGAGACATGACATCGTCCACGACGATGGCCGCCGCGCCGATCAGGCTGGCGTCGGGGCCGAACTGCGACAAATCCACGCTCACCTTGGGACTGATCTCGGGCAGACAATGGCGCGTCACCGACTCCTTCACCGAGGGAAGAAGGTACGGGGCGGCCACGCTCAACGGTCCGCCGAGGATGATCTTTTCGGGGTTCAGGAAGTTGATGATGGTGGCCAGCCCCTGTCCCATGGCGGCCCCGGCTTCCTGGAAGGATTGCACCGCCTCTGCGTCGCCCGCGTCGGCGGCTTGTTTGATCAGGGGAATCGAAAGCGGAGCACTCTGTTCCGCCATAAGGTCAGGAATGATACTGCTCCGCTTGGTCTCCAAACGATTTTCGATTCGCTTCAAGATCGACTGCTGGTTGGAATAGGTTTCCCAACAGCCGCGATTGCCACAGTGACAAGGGGCTTGGATGGGCTCAGCCATGATAGGGGAGTGGCCGATCTCGCCTGCGTAGCCGCTCTTCCCGCGATATAGGGCCCCGTTGAGGAAGAACCCGCCGCCGATGCCCACGCCCGCGAACACAAAAACGAAGTCGCTGGTGTGACGCGCCACTCCAAAGAGGTGTTCCGCTATGGCGGCGGCATTGGCATCATTCTCGACAAAGACCCGCAGGTGAGTTTTTTCCTCGTACAACTGGCGCACGGGTACGTCATGCCAGTGCAGGTTGGGGGCAAAGACGAGCACGCCCTCCTTGAGATCCACTGTGCCAGGGATGGCCACCCCCAGTCCCAACAGGGGCAGCGACAGGCTGCGGCTGGCGGCGATGGCCTCGTCGGTCATCGAGAAGGTGAGGTTGATGGTCTTTTCGTAATCGGGGTCGGCGCTGGCATTCCTGCGCCACAGGATTCTGCCCAGGAAGTCGGTGAGGGCCACCGCCACGAAGTCCACGCCCAGTTCGACGGCCAAGATACCGCCCGCCTGTGGATTGATCTCCAGCAGGGTGGCGGGACGTCCCGCCCCGGCCGAGTTCTGGCCCGTTTCGTGGATCAAGCCCAAGTCCAGCAGGATCTCGACCAGGCTCGAAACCGTGGATTTGTTCAAGCCGGTGTCTGCAGCGAGTTGCGCGCGCGAAACTGGAGCCTCGTTGTGAATTCTCCGAAGCACGAGCGAGAGGTTGAGCTCCCGCACAAAGGCCTGATCTGCGGTAGACTTGAATTCCATGGGGAATTAGTATGTTGTGACAACAAACTAATCTAATTATAGCCTTTTGGAGCGCGCTGTCAATAGGCAGCCTTTCGAAACCCCGGTTTGATTCGTACCGGTACCTATCCCGAAAGGTTTCTTGGATATAATCCGCGCATGGAACCTGCCCGCCGCCCCGCGCTTTGGACCCGCCATAGCAGCATTCTGCTGGGCGGGTTTCTATTGACCATCTTCCTGATCGTGTACATCTGGTGGCCGCTGGCCGTGGATTACCTGGCCTACGTGGATTGGAACGGCCCCTGGTGGCTGTACATCGACTGGCTGTTGATCGGCATCTTCCTGTTCATGTCCATGACCATCATGGCCCGTGCGGACCTGAAGACCGACGCGCTGATCGTCTTCGTGGGTGTCTGCGGCGGGTTGGCCATCGAGAGCTGGGGGACCCAGACCAACTTGTGGCACTACTACACCGCCGAACGCCCGCCGTTGTGGATCATCCCCGCCTGGCCGATCGCGAGCCTGTCGATTGACCGGATTACGCGATTGCTTTCCTTTCTAAACACGAAGGAACACAAAGGGGATTCTCTCCTGTGGAAATTCTTCTACTGGTCAACCTTCGCTTCTTTCCTGACCTTGATGCTGGTCTTTGTTGCCCCGACGTTTGACAAGTCCTATACCTGGCTGGCGTTGACCCTGTGTGTGTTGCTGGTCCTCACGCCGACCGATCACCGCTTTGCCTGGTTGACCTTCGTCGCGGGCGCGGGGTTGGGATATTTCCTCGAACTGTGGGGGACGACGCGCGAGTGTTGGACCTATTACACTTATCAGACTCCGCCGCTGTTTGCGGTGTTGGCGCACGGGATGGCCGCGGTCGCGTTCTGGCGGGCGGGACTGCTGCTGAAAATGCTGTGGGGGAGAATCCGCCTGGGTGGGGCGAGTCAGGTCCAGGTCGAGGAAGAAGCCTAGCTGCTAGCCATCCGTCGGGGGAGATTCAGCATGTTTTCCTGGTGATTTTTACCATTGACGGAATATACAGGTGGATTTATTATAGCGAATAATAAACCGACGGTCGGTTTATAAAAGAGACGATATGCCCAGAATAGTTAAAGAAGAAGACTATGCCGCAAGGCAAAAGGAAATCCTGGCAGTGGCCCGCCAGTTAGTTTATACCAAGGGCTATGATCAGATGTCCATCCAGGATATTCTGGATGCATTGAAGATTTCCAAAGGCGCCTTCTACCATTATTTCGATTCGAAGCAGGCGTTGTTGGATGGCCTGGTCGAACGGATTCTGGAGGAGTCGGACGAGATCTTGCGCCCGATTATCGAATCCACGGAGCTTTCGGCGCTCGAGAAGATGCAGCGCTACCTGGATACGTCCGCGCGCTGGAAGGTATCGCAAAAGAGTTTCATGCTCAACTTGATGCGCGCCTGGCGGATGGACTCGAACGCCCTCATGCGTCAGAAGCAGGAGAACGCTGTGATTAAACACATCACGCCCATGTTGGCGACGATCGTGCATCAGGGAGTGGTGGAGGGCGTGTTCACGACCAGGTACCCTGACCATTTTGCGGCCATGCTGCTGGGACTTTCAAGGGGCTTCGAAGAGACGATTGCCGAGGTGCTCCTGTCCGAGATTCCCCCGCCTGACTCTCTCGGGCGCCTTGAGGGCGCTTTAAACGCATATTCTGATTCGCTGGAACGGGTGCTTGGCGCCCCCACTGGTTCACTCCCCTTGGGAAATATGGAATTGATCAAGGAATGGCTGGAGGAGCCAGTCAGCGAAACGAGATCCTGATTATTTGGAATGTCTCTTGTATTTTGAGAGAAGGAGAAACGAATGCAACTCTATCTGCGCCTTGCCTGGCGCAATATCTGGCGGCACAAACGCCGCACCATCATCATCGTCATGGCCATGTCGTTGACGCTGGCCTTGATGATGTTCTATGACGGCCTGATGTTCGGCTTCACGAACGCGATCTACGGAAATGCTGTCAAAGTGCTGGGCGGCAACATCCAGGTCCACGCCCAAGGCTACCGCGAGCAGGCGAATTCGACCCCGCTCCTGCCGCTGGCCGACCCGCAGGCCGTGATCAAGGCCGCGGAGGCGGATCCGCTGACATTGGCCGCGACGCAACGAATCACCACGGGTGGCCTGGTCACCAGCCGCGAGGGCGCGTTCGCCGTCAAGATCGTGGGCGTGGAACCCGAAAAAGAGTTGAAGGTCAACATCATCGGGCAGAACGTCAAGGACGGGCGCAACCTGGCCAGCGATGACCTGGATAACCTCCTGATCGGCAAAGGTCTGGCCGACGCGATGGGCGTGAAAGTGGGCGACCGCATTACGATGGTTGGGCGTTCCCAACACGACCAAATGCGCCAGCGCACCATGACCGTGGTCGGCATTTACGACCTTGGCTTGGGCGACATGGAAAAGGAAGCCGTTTACATTTCGCTCGGCGAAGCGCAGGCGTTGTACGACGTCACCGGCTCGACCGAGGTGGCGATCTTCCTCGACCAGATCGGCCAGGAAGCAGGCATCATCGACGCGATGAAACCGCAGCTGCCCGGCTACGAGATCGAGTCGTTCCAGGCGAACTATCCTGATCTTGCCTCCGCGATCAACACCAAAGGCGGCGTGATGAACGTCTTTAGCGTCATCATCATCGCCATCGCGGGTGTGGGCATTCTCAACCTGCTGTTGATGGCCGTCTACGAACGGACGCGTGAGATCGGCATGCTGGGTGCGATGGGACTGCGTCCCGCCCAGATCTCG
>CAZGFR010000001.1:16839-57917 GCA_964524485.1 uncultured Anaerolineaceae bacterium
TATTCAAAATGGCATTTCGTGATCTGGGACGCAACCGCCGCCGCACATTCTTCTCTGCGCTCGCGGTGGGAGTTGGCCTGGCGTTGCTGATCCTGATGTCTTCCGTCGTGGAAGGGGAGATGGGTGGCGCCATCGAAGACGCCATCCGCCTCCAGAGCGGGCATATCCAAATCCGCGCGGCGACATACGATGAAAACAAATCCAGTCTCAAGTGGGACGACCTGGTCGCCAACCCTGATCAGATCGCCAGCCAGATCGGGCAGTTCCCGCAGGTCAAAGCCGCAACGCCGCGACTGTACGCGAGCGGCTTCCTGACCTCGGGCAACCAGTCGGCGGGCGCACGCATCGTGGGGATCGATCCAGCCTCAACGGCGAACGATCCGTACCGCGAGGGCGTGATCGGCGGGAGTTACATCAGCGTCGACGACCGCGACTCCATCCTGATCGGCAAGCCGATGGCGGAGAAACTCAAACTGAGCGCGGGCGACAAGGTCAGCGTTTCGGTCAACACCGCCAACGGCGATGTGTTGGAACAGACCTTCACCATCAAGGGAATCTACACTACCAACACAACGAGTTTTGACAGCGGGACGGTGTTCATGCCGCTTGCCAAAGCGCAGGCCATGACCCAAACCGAGAATCACGCCAGCGCGATCTTCATCCTGCTCAACAAAACAGCGGATACCGACGCCGTCCTGGCCGCGATCCCTGCCGTTTCGAATTTGAAGGTGCTGGATTGGAAGGCGCTCAACCCGCTAATGGTGGATTGGGAATCGATGGCCAAGAGTTACATCTCCATTTTTTACATGATCATCCTGGCGATCACGGCCTCGGTCATCATCAACACGCTGATCATGTCGGTCTATGAGCGCACGCGCGAGATCGGGATTCTCTCCGCCATCGGCATGCGCGGCAGACGGATCCTGTGGCTGTTCCTGATCGAGTCGTCCCTGCTGGCGGTGGGCGGCGTGATCCTGGGCGTCATCTTTGGCGTGCTCGGAACCATGTGGTTCAACGTCAATGGGTTCTACATTGGCAACATGGGCTTGAGCGGCATTGTCATTACCGACACCATCTACGCCAAGATGACCGTGGGCAATATCATCAACCTGACCATCCTCACGTTCATGGCCACGTTGCTGTCTGGACTCTACCCCGCCATCACGGCCTCCCGCCTCGAGCCGGTGCAGGCTTTGCGGGCTGAGAAATAGCGTTGCGTTTCAGGGTCGAGGTGTCAGGTAATGAAAAATCTGACCACCTGATACCTGACACCGAAAAACTGGAGAACTAAAATGGAAGTCGTAAAAATTGAGAACGTCACTCGCGTGTACAAGATCGGCGCGGTGGAAACGCAAGCCCTGCGCGGCGTCAACCTGACCATCGAAAACGGAGAATTTACCGCACTCGTCGGTCCTTCGGGTTCGGGCAAGACCACCCTTTTGCAGATGATCGGCTGTCTCGATCAGCCCACCACGGGACGGGTCGTGGTCAACAACAACGATGTCACCAAGCTCAACCGCAATCAGCGCGCCGACATGCGCCGTGGCCACATTGGGTTCATCTTCCAATTCTTCGCGCTGATCCCCACGCTCACCGCCTACGAGAACGTGGAAATGCCGCTCCTGCTCAACGGTCATACCGCCAAGGAACGCCACGAGCGCGTCATGGAATTGCTCAAAGCAGTGGACTTGCTCGACCGCGCCAAGAACCGCCCCGACCAGCTCTCAGGCGGACAGCAGCAACGCGTGGCCATCGCCCGCGCTCTCGCCCCCAAGCCCGCCCTGATCCTCGCCGACGAGCCGACCGCCAACCTCGACACCACCAACGGCCAGCAGGTGATGGAGATCATGAAGAAACTCAACAAGGAGACGGGCGTTACCTTCGTATTTGCCACCCACGATCCGCGTGTCATCAATTACGCGGCGCGCGTTGTTACGCTCAAAGACGGTGTGATAGAAAAAGATAGCGCTTCTGGCGCAAAATAGCGACCCGTTAGGAGAGAAAATGAAAAAACAAATTTGGTTATTTTTGATCGTTGCCCTGGCGCTCAGCGCCTGTGGTCCAACCGCCACCCCCACGCCCCTGCCCACCGTCGCGGTGGATACCTCCGGAAACGGGACCAGCTCCACGTCCACGGAAGCGGTGGCCTCGGGGGAGGTCGTCCCGGTGCAGGTTGTCAAACTCAGTTTCCCGCTGACAGGCATCGTCAAGTCCGTCAACGTGGCCGAGGGTGACCCCGTCAAGGCGGGCGACACTCTGGCCCAGCTCGATACCACCATTCTCGAAGCGCAGGTGGCGCAGGCCAAGGCCAACGTCGCCACGGCAGAGACGCAGGTCAGGTATCTCAAGCGCATCGGCGCAAACCAGGAAAACCTGGATTCCGCTGCCGCCGACGTGGACCGTCTGACCGCCGCCCAGCAGGCCGCCGAGGCCCAACTGGCCCAGGCCACGCTGACAGCCCCCTTCGACGCCACGGTCGTCTCCGTGGACATCGCTCCATCTGAGACCGCCACGCCCGGGCAGGTCGTCATCACCCTGGGCGACCTGAGCAAGTTCCAGGTCGAGACCACCGACATGAGCGAGCGTGACATCGCCCGCGTGCAGATCGGCGACGCCGCCAGCGTGTACATCGAGGCCCTTGGCCAGACCTTCAACGGCAAGGTCGTGGACATCGCGCGCATCTCCGAGACCGTAGGTGGCGACGTGGTCTTCAAGGTCACCATCGAACTGGATGAGCAGCCTGCAGGCTTGCGCTGGGGCATGAGCACCGAAGTCCGCGTCCAGAGCGGGCAGTAACGGAGGCGGACATGAAACGCCTTTTGTGGACAAGCCTGTTGGTTTTGTCCGTGCTACTCAGTGCGTGCGGAACGTCCGCCCCGGCGGCTGCTCCCACTGCGACAAGCGTTCCCGCCGCTGTGGCCACTTCCGCGCCCCAGCCCGGGACCGTCGTGGCTTCGGGCGTCGTCTCGCCCGTGCAGGTGACCAAGATCGCCTTTGCCATCCCGGGCACGGTCACCGAGGTCGCCGTCAAGGAAGGCGACACGGTCAGCGCGGGACAGACTCTGGCCTCGCTCGACGCGACTGCGCTCGAATCCGCTGTGGCCCAGGCCGAGGATGCCTTGCGTGGTCAGCAGCGCGAGTACGATTACTGGATCCCCTCGCGCAAGGGCGAGAATCCCGAACGCCGCTGGTTGGAAGCGGCCAAGGTCGATGCGGCCAAGGCCGCCCTGGCGCTGGCCCAGGCCCAACTGGCCCAGGCCACCCTGCTTGCCCCCTCGGATGCCACAGTGGTGTCAGTGGACATACAGGTCGGCGAGTATGCCCAGCCCGGACAGGCGGTCATCACGTTGGCTTCCCTGAACAACCTGCGCGTCGAGACCACGGACCTGAGCGAGCGCGACCTGCCCGGGGTCCAGATCGGCCAGACAGCCAGGATCTTCGTCGAAGCCCTGAACCAGGAGCTGACGGGCAAGGTCATTGCCATCGCACCGCGCGCCAACACCGTCGGCGGGGACGTGGTCTACAAGGTCACCATCGAACTGGACGACCAGCCCCAGGGTCTGCGTTGGGGCATGAGCGCCGAAGTCAACATCCAGACCGAATAATTTCGTCTTACCTTGCATCGAGTACCGCCCGCGGACGTCCGCGGGCGGTATTTTTATCCAATGGCGGCGTTCCGATTGACAAAGCGGGTTTCCCTTCTATAATATTTTTAACGGCGCGTGTGAGCGTCTTTCGTTCGAAGGGAGAAGACATGTCGAAGAAAAAGAAGAAGGAAAAAGTCGAAGCCGAACAGTCCAGGCCACCCGTCTCCGCGACGGGTGAACCAGGCGAGAAGATGGGGGAGAAGGAATACCTCAAGGAATTGCGTAAATTGCAATTGGAAATGGTCAAACTACAGGAGTGGGTCAGATTCAAGGGCTTGAAGGTGATCGTCATCTTCGAGGGACGAGATGCGGCGGGCAAGGGCGGCGCGATCAAGCGCATCACCGAATGCCTGAATCCGCGCATCTGCCGCGTGGTAGCCCTGCCCTCTCCCACCGAGCGCGAGCGGACGCAGTGGTATTTCCAGCGGTACGTGTCCCACCTGCCTGCCGCCGGGGAGATCGTGCTCTTCGACCGCTCCTGGTACAACCGCGGGGGCGTCGAACGTGTGATGGGATTCTGCAACGAGGAGGAATACGGCGAGTTCATGCGCTCCTGCCCCGAGTTCGAGCGCATGTTGGTGCGCTCGGGCATCATCCTGGTCAAGTACTGGTTCTCCGTCAGCAACGAGGAACAGGAACGCCGCTTCCAAGCCCGCATCGACGACCCCACCAAGCGTTGGAAACTCAGCCCGATGGATTTGCAGTCCCGTTCGCGCTGGGTCGAGTATTCGCGCGCCAAGGACGACATGTTCAAATACACCGACACAAAACAGTCGCCCTGGTACGTGGTCCACTCGGATGACAAGAAGCGCGCGCGCCTGAACTGTATGGCGCACCTGCTCACCCTGATCCCCTACGAGGACCTGACCCCCGAACCGATCCAACTGCCGCCGCGCCAGGAGGACACGGGCTACGTCCGCCCGCCCATCAGCGATCAGACCTTCGTGCCCGAGGTGTATTAGCGCACCGATTCGTATCCCTGCAATGCGCCCCTGTCCATTGCGGTGGATGGGGGCTTTTGCTTTCGACGCGGATGATGGTATAGTCGGACATCATATTCAACCTTTCTTCTGGAAAAAACCATGACCCTTCCCACCACCATCACTGTCATTGGCGCGGGCAGCGCCTCGTTCGGCGAGAACACGCTCGCCGCCCTCATGCGCTCCAGGCGGTTGCGCGGTTCGACCCTGCGCCTCGTGGACCGCAACACCCACAGCCTGGATATCGTCCAGCGTCTGGCGAATCGCCTCAACACCGAGTGGGGGGCGGACATGACCATCAGCGCGCATACCCATCACCAGGATGCGCTCGATGGGGCGCAGTTCGTCGTCAGCGCCATCGAGGTCGGTCCGCGCGAGGAATTGTGGCGCAGCGATTACGAGATCCCGCTCAAGTACGGCGTGCATCAGCCCTATGCCGAGAACGGCGGCCCGGGCGGATTCGCCCATGCAGCCCGCAACATCGGTCCCGTTCTGCAGATTGCGCATGACATGGAGCAGGCCTGTCCCGACGCGTGGTTCATCAACTTCACCAACCCGATGGTGCGCATCTGCGATGCGGTTAATCGTCACAGCAGGATCAAGGCGGTTGGACTGTGTCATCAAATCTACATTGGTTACTGCTTTGCGGGGTTGGCGCTGGCCAAGGACCTCGGCTTCGAGATTCCCGAAGGCATTCAAAATATGAACGCCGAAGTGATGCAGCATCCGCTGCGCGAGCAGGTCGTCAAGCAGGCTGTGCCGCGGCTGGATATCCGCGCGGCGGGCACGAATCACTTCTCGTGGATCCTATCCATCCACGATCGACAGACCGGCGAAGACCTGACCCGGCTCTTTAAGGAGCGCTACGCATCCTTCGACCCGAACTTCGAACCGTTGACCCGGCGCGTGTACGAGGCTTTTGACGCCTTCCCTGTGCCTGGCGACAGTCACCTGTGCGAATACCTGCCATGGCTGTCCGATCCCGTCACCCAGCCATGGGAGAAGTTCAACATCAAGCTCTACGATTGGGACCTCATGGCAGGTCTGCGCGATTTCAGCCTCGACCGCTTGAACGACATGGCCAATGGGAACATGACCGTCGATGGTCTGCTCGAAGCGGATTCGGAGGGCGCGCTCGAGATGATCGAGAACATTGCGGGCGCCGGCGATCATTATCATCTGGCTGCCAACCTGCCCAATGTCGGTCAGATCACCAACCTGCCGCTGGGCGCCACCGTCGAGACCCCCGTCCACGTAGATGGGGCGGGTATCCACCCGGTGTATGTCGGCGCATTGCCTGAAGGCGTGGCGGAATTGTGCCGTCGCGAGTTGCAAGTGGCGCAACTGTGTGTCGACTCGGCGGTCACGGGGGATTATCAGAAAGCGCTTCAGTGCTTGCTGCTTGATCCCGTTGTGCATGACATGGACAAGGCAAAACTCATTCTTGATGATTACCTGTCAACGTATCGAGAGCATCTGCCTCAATTCTGGAAGTGATACAGCCTATCGAATAAGTTCACATCAGCGCAACGAAATGTTGCGCTGATGTGTTATCTACATGAATTGATCGAGAAGAAAACTCGGTTACGTATGTCAAACCTTAAAGAAAATATAGAATGGCATCATGTAATAACACAAAATACATAACCTTAAAATTTTTATTTCTTGCAAAAATATATGCCTATAAACCTTTACATAACCAACAAGCGTTATATAATGCGAGTAATTGCATATCATGATTCATTCATTTACAACAATAGATCATCATGAATTCATCATCATTGCATCAGCACGAGTCACAGTATGCAACCGATGCGGGAATGTTAAAGAATTGCATACCTGATCGGATCCCATGCAAAAGAGAAACAATATGTACATCTGTGTGTTGACCAGCATCCCCGATGAGAACGATCCTCCCTACGATCCTTCTCCCCATATGAACGGTTATAAGTGGAAGCATTATCTCGTTCATCCCAAGAACGTGGATCGCCAGATCCGCGCGCTCATGGATGAAGGGGTCGAGGTGTTCATCAATCTGTGCGACGGCACGCCCGATGACGCCCTGTCTGGCATCGGCCTCGTCAAGACCATGGAGAAACTGGGTGCAGCCTTCACCGGCGCGGACTCGGCCTTCTTCGACCCAACCCGCCAGCAGATGAAGTCCGCCGCTCGCAAAGCGGGTGTCCCCGCTCCCAGCGCGGTCTTCATCGACAGCATCGAAGATGTGGACAAGGCGGTGCGCCGTCTGAAGTTCCCCATGCTCACCAAGCCGCCGCACGGATATGCCAGCATCGGCATCACACGCGCCTCGCGCGTGACGAATGCGGAAGAACTCCGCGCGCAGGTCGAGGTCTCGCTCAAAGAGTTTGGCCGCGTCTTGGTCGAGGAGTTCATCGAAGGCCGCGAGTTCACCTGCCTGATCGCGGAGAATCCCGATGATCCGCGGAACCCCATCACCTTCAAGCCGGTCGAGTTCATCTTCCCTGAAGGCGAGTCGTTCAAACATTACGACATGAAATGGGTTGACTACGAGAAGATGTCGGTGGCGGCTGTCAGCGACCCGCACATCGAGCAGGTGCTGCGCGACCAGACCACGCGCGTATTCAAGACCCTCGAAGGCAACGGCTATGCCCGCTGCGATTACCGCATGGGCCCGGACGGCACGATCTACATGCTTGAGATCAACCCGAACTGCGGCATCTTCTACTCGCCCTCCGAGCCTGGGTCCGCGGATTTCTCGCTGCTCAACGACCCGGTCTTCAACCACCCGAAATTCCTCAAGTTGATCATCCGCGCTGCCAAGAAGCGCCAGCAGCAAAGCCTGCGCAAGATGCGCCAGAAGGTCGACGAGAAGGAAATGGTGTACGCGTAGTCTGTTAGTTGAAATGAAATGCGGCGGATTTTCATCCGCCGCATTTTTGTTTACTCGACGCTTGCTCCTGCGCTCGGCTGACAGGCGTAGATCGCCGCCTCCAGCCCGGACCTTTGCCTGTATTCCGCGCTCACGGCCTGAGTGAACGCCTCGACCGCGTCCGCCCGCACCAGCGCGACGGCGCATCCCCCGAAGCCCGCACCTGTCATGCGAGCGCCATAACACGCGGACTGTGCCTGGGCGGCTTCTACGATCTGGTCGAGGGCCGTGCTCGATACCTCGAAATCATCGCGCAGGCTGACGTGGCTGGCGTTGAACAACCGCCCAAGAGTGGCGATGTCGCCTGCGTGCATGGCGTCCATCGCATCCAACACGCGCTGATTCTCGGTGATGATGTGCCGGGCGCGCTTGCGGACGGCTTCATCCTGGATTTCATGCTGGCGCGCTTCGAACTCTGCCACGCTTACATCGCGCAGGGCTTTTACGCCGAAGAAACGTGCGCCCGCCTCGCATTGCTCACGGCGTTCGTTGTAGGCCGAACCGACCAGGCCACGCCGCGTGGACGTATCCAGCACGGCCACGGCCACACCCTGGGGCAGGGGGGCATGCTGGATGTCGAGCGTGCGACAGTCCATGAAGAGGGCATGACCCGCCTGCGAAGCGGCGCTGGCCATTTGGTCCATGATGCCGCAGTTGACGCCCACCCATTGATTCTCGGCTTTTTGCGAGAGGCGGGCCATGAGCTTTGCATCCCAGTCGAAGCCTGAGACGCACGCAAAGGCGCGGGCGGTAGCTAATTCCACGGCAGCGGAAGAGGATAACCCGGCCCCGCGCGGGACGTCGCCCGTGATGACGCCGTCCCAGCCGCGCAGGGGGTAGCCCGCCTCTTGCAAGGCCCAAGCCACGCCTTTCAGGTACTCGCCCCAACCTTCGTCCTTTTCGAGATGGTCTAGCCTGAAAACGGAATCCTGCCCGAGGTCCAGGGAATGGATTTGGACCTGACCATCCTCGCGCGGACGCAGTGCGATCCAAATGGCGTGGTCGATGGCCATCGGCAGGACGTAGCCGTCATTGTAGTCGGTGTGTTCGCCGATCAAGTTCACCCGTCCCGGCGCGCGGACGACCCACTGGGGTTTGGCATTAAAATGAGACTCGAAAGAGCGTTGGAGCGTATGTGAATTCAGCATGACCCGATTTTATTCGATTTGAGGCCGAGTGGACGACCAGGAATTGATCCGAACCTACGAACCCGTGCTGCGCTTCGCAAAAAGCGAGCGATTCTTTCCGATGGCGGTGGAGTCATACCTCGAGTCCTGCCAGTTATTCCCGAGCGGGCCCGAGGCCGTGGTGGAGATCGTCACGCACATCGAAGAGACGCTGCACAAACGCATTGGCAGGTTGAAGAGCGCACAATATTATCTGCGCTTCATCAACGACCCGTTGAGCGACTCGGATGCATGGCTTTGGTGGGGCGGGGGATCCTTGCTGGGACTTCTGGCTTCCTGGTTCATCGCGGGCTTTACGGGGTTGGGCATCGCCGTGACGGCCTCTGCGTTGGCGGCGTTGGTGTTGTTCATGCTGGTCTCGCCGATCCGCCTGCGGATCATTCCCGCCATTTTTGCTGCGATATTCTTTGTCTCGCTTGAGATGTGGCCGATCCAATTCTTCTTGCGGCCCCGCATCAATATTGCCATTGAATACCTGATCCTGCTCCCGTTGTACCTGTGGGTATTGTTCTATCTTTCGGTACGGACGATGAAATTCATCCTCGACCGCATCGTCCCGGAAGGACCCGGCCTGGTGATGGACATGCTTTCGCAGGCCACGGAGAAGATCGCTCAAGAGGCTTACGAGCATTATGCGCGTATTGTCGAGCGCGAAACCCAGCCTGTGTATTATGCGCGCGTGGTGCGCGAAACAGACTCGGACGGCGCAGCCTGGACGATCATCCAATATCATTTCTTCTACGCCTTCAATGACTGGCGGCTGGCCGCTAATGGGATGAACCATCACGAGGGCGACTGGGAGTTGGTGGCCGTCTACCTCAAAGAGGATCAGCCGTACGCCGTGCTGTTTTCGCAGCATGGCGCGGGCGCAATGGAACGTTGGGAGAATGTGCGCAAGGTCGTGGACCGCCAGGGGAATCCGACCACGCATCCCGTCGTATACGTGGCGCTGGGCTCGCATGCCAACTATAGCCGCCCGGAGGTGATCCGCTCGCCGAGCCTGTATCGGACGGGGTTTGTTCAGCGGTTCTTGTTCTGGCTGGATGGTCTCATCCATTACACTTTTTTGGTTTTCAACCCGAACGAAAAGGCCCGTCAGATCGCGCTCAAGGAATTCCAGACGCACCCAACCAGTTTTCTCTCCGAGGACAAACTGGCCACGCTGCGCGACGAGGCGGACCATTACATCATCAGCCTGCCGCTCGAGATCGCCTCGGGCGATGGGATTCGCATCGGCCCCGAGGGGGATCACCTGCGCGAAGGTGTGGTGAAGTCGAGCAGTTATCTCAAACGCGCCATGTCCGATCGCCCGGTGACGCGACCGACGGTGTTCGCGTGGAGAGGTGAGGTCTTGAATCCCGAGCCGGATTGGCTACAATATAAGGGTCTGTGGGGCGTCAAGAGTTTGTTGAGAAACGAATCGGGTCCGCCCGGCCCCAAATGGGATCGCCCCATCGGACAGAAGCCGCCGCGGGTCCGCATGCGGTGGGGCCGTCCGCTGGAGTGGCTGGCCCTGCTCGAGTCAGGCAAGAATCATTCGAACCATCTTTAGGATTGCCAAGGAGGCAGCATGTCTTTTCCGCAACTATTGGAAGTGGCCATTGGCCTGATCGTGGTGTATTACATCCTCGGCGCCATCGTTTCGTTTGTCACCCAATTGATCAACGAAGCCGCAGAGACGCGCGGCAAGGCGCTGGAGCGTTATCTCAAACAGGCGCTCGGCGACAAGTATTTGGAGTTGAAGGATCTCCCGCAGGTCAAGGCGCTGCGTCCCATCCGCTATAAGAATTTCCTGAGCATGTTCGGCTCGGTGACGGAGCCAAAGATGCTGGAGAAGATCCCCGCGCCCGTGCTGGTGGACGCCTTTTTTGATTTGACCGGGCTGAGCGGCAAGGAGAGCCTCAACGCCGACGAGTTGACCGCGACCATCAGCCAATTGCCCGAATCGGAAGGCAAGCAGGCAGTGCTGAAATGGATCAAGCAGGGCGTGACGGATGTCAACGATCTGCGCAGCCGAACCACGGCCTACCTCTCGGGCATCCTCGACCAGGCATCGTCCACTTTCAAGGCCAACGCCCGAAGTTTCGTGATCATCCTGTCCATTTTGATCACGCTCCTGTTCGGCACGGACAGCATCCAACTGGCCCGGGACCTGTGGGGCAACGCCGAACTGCGCGCGGTGGCCGCTGCGCAGGCCAATGCGGTGGTCCAGCAACAGGGCGCAGAAGCGGACCTTCAACAGTTGGTGGATGACCTGAAGGCCTACTCGATCCAGATCGGTTGGTGGCAGACGCAGAGCGTCCCACACAACGGGAATGTCGGCACGTGGATCGGATTCATCCTGCTCAAGGTGGCGGGCCTCAGCCTGACGGCGCTGGCCGTCTCGCAGGGATCGTCCTTCTGGTATGACCTGCTGAAGCGGTTGACCGGGAACGGCGGCGGCAAGGACGTCAGCAGCGGCGATGCCAGCGGATAACGCGGACTGAAATCGAACGGCCGACTCACTCGAGTCGGCCGTTTTGTTTTGGCTATTGGGCGCTCCAGCGCGCGTACGCGGCTTGCGAGAGCAGTCGCTTTGCGCTTTGCTCGCGCGTAACCAACTCACCCGCATCCAGGCTGCCCTTGAAATCGGACATCATCTCGTCCACGACCTGCGCCACATGAATGGCGGACGCGCGCACAGCGTAGACCGTCACCGCCAGGAAGAGCGGATTGTCGCTCAGCACCGCGCGACAGGCCGCGAGCAGGCTCGGCAGCGACTTGTACACTTCCCAGACCTCGCCTTTGGGTCCGCGCCCAAACTTGGGCGGGTCGAGGATGATGCCGTCGTACTTCGCGCCGCGCCGTGCTTCGCGTTCCACGTACTTGACCGCGTCGTCCACGATCCAGCGGATGGGTTTGTCGTCCAGTTTCGAGAGGGACTGATTCTCGCGCGCCCAGGCCACGGACTTCTTCGACGCGTCCACGTGGGTGACGTGGGCGCCCGCCGCAGCCGCCGCCAACGAGGCCAGGCCGGTGTATCCAAACAGATTGAGCACCTTGATGGGCCCCCTTCGATTGCCCTCAGGGTGGAGATCCGTCCGTTTAATGGAATCAGCCATAAAGTCCCAGTGAGCGGCGACTTCTGGGAAGACGCCCAGATGACGGCCCGGGGTGGTCATAGTCCAGAAGCGCAGGTCTGTTCCGCTCGATAACGGATAGCTCAACGCCCATTTCTCTTCCATTTTTTTCTTGGGGATCCAATGCCCGCCGCTTTCTTCGGCGCTGGGCTGGAAGACGGCGTGGACGTTGCTCCACTCGGCGGGGGACAGGGCCCGGGTCCACATGGCCTGCGCCTCGGGGCGGACGAAGGTGTATTTGCCGAAGCGTTCGAGCTTCAGGCCATCGCCTGAGTCGAGCAGGGCGTAATCGGTCCAACGTGGGGAGTCGAGCAGGGTGAAGGGGAAGTCGGTCATGGCACCTTGAAGTCGCAATGGCATGGTAATGAAGCAACCGAAAGTACTACTTGCTTTTTGCCCACGAAAACCGTATAATGTGGGAAAAAGTGGTAGAAAGTGGTAGGACGCCGGTCATCCCGGCGTTCCCGTATTAAAAGGAAAAGTAGCACAAATGTTCTTAGGTCAGTACCAGCACACTCTCGATGACAAGGGACGCCTGATGATCCCGGCGCGCTTTCGTGAGTTGCTGGTCGGCGGCGCCTTCATCACACAAGGCTTCGACCGCTGCCTCATGGTGATGACCACGGGATACTTCGAAGAAGTCTATCGCCGCATCAATTCCATGAACCTGGCCGACCCCACCGCACGCCTGCTGCGCCGCCTGATCCTGGCCAACGCCTATCCGGTGGAAGTGGACAAGGTGGGGCGCATCCTTGTGCCCGGCAATCTGCGCCAGGTCATCAGCCTGGAGGGTGAGGCCATCGTGGCAGGGCAGGGCGATTACTTCGAGGTCTGGACTCCCGCCGCCTGGCAGGAGCAGCAGGCACAATTGTTGGACGTCGAGACCAACAACCAGCGCTTTGCGACCCTCGATCTTTCATCGAAGCCGTAGCGCAAATTCCTTTGCGCATCTGCCATGCAGCCGCATACACCTGTACTTTATCAAGAGATTATACACGCATTGCAGCCCCGCGATCTGGGGCGTTACGTGGATGGAACACTGGGCGCGGGCGGTCACGCTCGCGGCATTCTGGAGGCCTGCGCACCGGGCGGACGTCTGCTTGGGCTGGACGTGGACCCGCAGGCGCTGGCGCTTGCCCGTGAGACCTTGGCTCCTTACGGGGAGCGCGCGACGCTGGTCCAGGCCTCCTATGAAACTCTCGCCGCCCAACTCTCGGCCCTGGGCTGGGACGCGGTCGACGGCGTGGTGCTGGACCTGGGCGCATCGTCCATGCAGTTCGATCGGCCCGAACGCGGTTTCTCCTTTTTGCAGGATGGGCCGCTGGACATGCGCTTTGGTCCCTCAGCCCCGACCAGCGCGGCGGATCTGGTCAATGGGCTGGATGAGTCCGAACTGGCGGACCTGATCTTCCGCTACGGCGAGGAGCGCGACTCGCGCAAGATTGCGCGAGCCATCGTCCGAGCCAGGCCGCTCCACTCGACCCGGGAGCTGGCTGCCGTCATCCAGGCCGCTTCCCCCCGCCGCGGCGACCGCATCCATCCCGCGACGCGCACCTTCCAGGCCCTGCGCATCGTTGTCAACGAGGAACTGGCCGCAGTGGAGAACACGCTCCCGCAAGCGGTGGCCGCCCTCAGGTCCGGTGGGAGGCTGGCGGTGATCTCCTTCCACTCGCTGGAGGATCGCATCGTCAAGGATTTCCTTCGCGAGCAAAGCCAGGACCACGTCAATCCGCCGTATGAACGTCTGTACGAGGTCGAGCGCAAGGCTGTTGTCAAACTCATCACGCGCAAGCCGCTCACGGCTTCCGAAGAAGAGACGCGGGAGAACCCGCGGGCGCGCAGTGCAAAACTCAGAGTAGCAGAGAAGTTATGAACCTGGACACCGTCACCAACCTAGTCGACACCTATCGCATGGCCCCCTGGCGCATTCAGCGTCAGTGGATCGTGAATTTCCTGCTGGCGGTTGTTTTGCTGGCGATGGTGGCCGCCCTGTACCTGGATGTGACCGCCCGCGCCGCCATTGCCGGGCGCGAGATCCAGAACCTGACCTATCAGATGACGGTCATCAACCAGTCCAACGCCGACCTGGAAACCCGCCTGGCTTCGTTGACCTCGGCCAGCGTGATGGAGCAGCGCGCGCAGTCGCTGGGGTATCGTCCGCTCACCACCGACGAGATCGAATACCTGGCGGTACCCGGCTACGCGCGGTCCCTGCCAGATATCCTGACGGCCACGCCCCAGCCCGGGTTGAGCGCTCCCACCATTCCGCCCGAATACACCCAGTCACTACTGGAGTGGTTCGACCAGGCCTTCCAATCTTTGGGAGAGACGCAATGAGGAAACAATATGCCTGGCGTTCGAATGTGCTGGCGGGCCTGTTGGCCCTTTTTGCATTTGCGGTCCTGGCGCAGATCGCCCGCATCCAGAACAGCCCGGAGGCGGCCAAGTTCCGCGAGCAGGGCATGGAATACGCCACCGAACTGCGGACCTTCTATCCCGACCGCGGTGAGATCTACGACCGCGACGGTCACCTGCTGGCGGGCAACCGCACGGTCTACGAGATCGGCGTGAACCTGAAGGCCATACGCGACCCCAATGCAATCGCGTTGGCGGTCAGCTCGCAATTGGGACTGGACTACAACGAACTGCTCAATCAGATGACCAACCCTCCTCAAGGGTTGAGCTATCTGGTGCTGGCCAATTACGTGGAAAGCGACAAGGCCCTGGCCTTGCAAACCCTGCAGCAGGAAGCGCAGAATCAGGCCGCCTCTGGCACACTCAGCGCGTTGACCGGCCTGGAGTTCAGCTCGCATCCCCAGCGCAGTTACCCCGAAAATTCACTGGCCTCCAACATTCTGGGATTCGTCAACCGCGAGGGACGCGGTTACTTCGGCATCGAAGAGAAATACAACGACCTGTTGGCGGGCAACCCCGTCCAGGTGATGGTCCCCACCGACCCGAACAAGGCCGTCGAGATCCCGCACGTACCCAACGGCACCACCCTGGTCTTGACCATCCACCGTGATTTGCAGGCCGCAGCAGAGCAGATCCTCGATAAGGCTCTTACCACCTACGGCGCCAAGGGCGGCACCATCATCGTGATGGACCCGAAGACGGGTGAATTGCTGGCCGTGGCGGTCACGCCGCGCATGAACCTGAACGAGTTCTGGAATTACGGCGTGGTGTATCACAATGCCAGTGAATTTGACCAGGCTGTCAGTGTGCCGTACGAGCCGGGCTCGGTCATGAAGGTCCTCACCATGGCGGCCGCGCTCGACAGCGGCACGGTCAACGCCAACACGCCTTTCCTCGACACCGGCGCGATCATGGTTGGCGGCGCCACCATCCAGAACTGGGACCGCCAGGCCTGGGGTCCGCAGGATATGGTGGGATGCCTCCAGCATTCGCTCAACGTGTGCATGGCTTGGCTGTCCACCAGCATGGGTGCAGACACCTTTTACGGCTACATGAACCGCTTCGGCTTGGGACGCCTGACCGGTGTGGACCTGGCCGGGGAAGCGGCCGGCAGGCTCAAGGTCCCGGGCGACGAGGATTGGTACCCCGTCGACTTGGGCACCAACTCCTTCGGTCAGGGTGTGGCAGTCACGCCCATCCAGATGATGATGGCCGCCTCGTCCATCGCCAACGACGGACGCATGGTCACACCGCACGTGTTGTATGCCATGATGCGCGAAGGCCGTCAGTACAACGTGCCCGCCCAGTACGCCGGGGCGCCCATCCAGCAGACCACCGCCCGCACGCTGAGCGAAATGCTGGCGATCTCGCTCGAGCAGGAATCTTCGCTGGCGCTGGTGCCTGGGTATCGCGTGGCCGGCAAGACCGGTACCGCGCAGATCCCCACCCCGGAAGGGTATTACGACTCGACCAGCACCAACGCCTCCTTCATCGGCTGGGGCCCGGTGGACGATCCGCGGTTCATGATCTACGTCTGGCTCGAACAACCCTCGGCCTCCATTTGGGGTTCCGAGACGGCCGCCCCGGTCTTTTCGGAGATAGCCCAGAAAACGGTCATCTTATTGGATATCCCGCCCGATTACATTCGACAACAACTCGCGGCCAAATAATATGCTCACGCTCGCAGACGCGCTCGAAGCCCTCACAGGTCTCCACCCGGAGAACGCCGCCACGGTCATCACCGAGGCGGCCATCGACTCGCGGCAGGTGATCCCTGGGTCGCTGTTCGTGGCCATCCCCGGCGAGCGGGTGGACGGGCACGACTTCATCGGCGAAGCGTTTCGGCGCGGCGCTTCTTTTGCTTTAATCCAGCGGGATGTGGATTCTTCGCTGCGGACCCTGGACCTGCGCGGCGGCCTGACGGTGGATCCTGCCTTCAACCTGACCCAGCCTCTGTGCCTGCGCGTGGATAACACCGTCTCGGCCTTGCAGCGCATCGCCCGCTTCTGGCGGCGCAAACTGAACCTGCGCGTGGTGGGAATCACCGGCAGTGTGGGCAAATCGACCACCAAGGAAGTGGTGGCGCAGGTGCTCAGCCAGCGGTACCGCACCCTCAAGAGCCCGGGCAACCTCAACAACGAGATCGGCCTGCCGCTGACCATCCTGCGGCTGGGCTCGGGCTATGAACATGCCGTGCTCGAGATGGGTTTCTACGTGATCGGGGAGATCGCCTTCCTGTGTGACATTGCCCAGCCGCAGGTCGGCGTGGTCAGCAACGTGGGGACCGTCCACGCGGAGCGGGCGGGTTCGCAGGAGAACATCTTCCTCGGCAAGTCCGAGTTGGTCCAGTCGCTGCCCGAAGATGGGGTGGCGATCCTGAACTTCGACGACCCGTGGGTCCGCAAGATGGAAGAGAAGACCCGCGCGCGCGTGTTCTTCTATGGGCTGTCGCCCGAATCCGAACTGTGGGCCGACAACGTGGAAGGCCTCGGGCTGGACGGCATCCGCTTCCGCCTGCACTATCACCGCGAGACCCTGCACGTCCGCATCCCGATGATCGGACGACATTCCGTGCATACCGCCCTGCGCGCCACGGCCGTCGGCCTGGTGGAAGGGCTGACCTGGCAGGAGATCTTCGACGGCCTGCGCCAGGGACATTCACAGCTGCGCCTGGTGGCCGTCCGCACCGAGGCGGGCGCGTTGATCCTCGACGACACCTACAACGCTTCGCCCGAGTCGATGCTGGCGGCGCTCAACCTGCTCAGTGAACTAGACGGGCGCAAGATCGCTGTCTTGGGCGACATGCTCGAACTGGGTCCCTACGAACGCCAGGGACACGAGATGGTGGGGATGCGCGCCGCCCAGGTGGCGCACACCCTGCTGACGCTTGGCCCGCGCGCGCGCATGATCGCGGAGGCCGCCCGCCGCGCCGGGATGAGGTCCAACCGTGTGCTCGAATTCCAGGCCCATGAAGCCATCGTGGACTGGCTGAAACATAACCTGTCCAGTAGCGACGCTGTGCTGATCAAAGGCTCGCACGGCCTGCGCATGGACCGCATCACCGCCGACCTGGAGATCCGCTCATGAACCACGTCAACCAAGCCACCCTGGCCCTCAGCCTGGCAGGCCTCTCGTTCCTGATGTCGGTCATTTGGGGGGGACCGTTCCTGCGCGTGCTGCGCCACTTCAAGATCGGAAAGTTGATCCGCGTGGAGGAACCGGGCCAGCACGCCGTCAAGATGGGCACGCCCACCATGGGCGGCCTGCTCTTCATCCTGCCCGTCCTGCTGTTGACCGGCCTGCTGAATGCTGTCTCATTGATCGGCCTTCAGCAAAGTGCTGTTGGCCGTTCCATTGTAGTGCCGCTGATCTCGATGATCGGTTTCGGCCTGATCGGCGCCATCGACGACTGGCAGGGCATCCGCGGCAAACGGCGTGGCGTGGGCATGAGCGCCCGCACCAAGTTTATCGCCCAGGTGGGCTTGGCGCTCTTCATCGCTGCCGTGTTGAAGTATGTCTTGCGCGCGCCGTCCATTTACGTCCCTGGCCTGAACTTCGACCTGGAACTGGGCCTGTGGTACATCCCGATCGCGGCGTTCATCATCGTGGCTGAGTCTAATGCGGTCAACTTCACGGATGGGCTGGACGGTCTGGCCGGGTTGATCGCCGCCACCGCGTTTGCGGCTTACGGTGGCATTGCCCTCATTCAGGGGCAGTTCTATGTGGCGCGCTTCTGCTTTACGTTGGTAGGCGCGCTCTTCGGCTTCCTGTGGTTCAACGTCCATCCTGCGGAATTGTTCATGGGCGACACCGGCTCCCTGGCTTTGGGCGGGACCCTGGGCGTGGTTGCGTTAATGACGGGTCAATGGCCCATGCTACTCCTGATCGGCATCATCCCGCTTAGCGAAGCCGTCAGCGTGACGCTGCAGATTGGTTATTTCAAATTGACAAAAGGCAAACGCCTGTTCAAGATGGCGCCCTTGCACCTGCACTTCGAACTGCTCGGCTGGAGCGAGACCCAGATCGTGCAACGTTTCTGGCTGATCGGCCTGCTGGCAGGTTTGATCGGCGTGGGATTGGCCTCGGTATAAGATGCAGGATTGGACCGGCAGACGCGTGCTCATCCTCGGCGCAGCCCGACAGGGGCTGGCCCTGGCACGCTGGTTGGCGCGGCATGGCGCGCGCGTGACCCTGTCCGATACGCGGACCGAGGTGCCCTCCGCCCGTGAGTCCCTGGCCGACCTGCCAATCACGTGGGCGCTGGGCGGGCATCCGCTTGAACTGTTGAACGACTGCGATTTGCTGTGTCTCTCGGGCGGCGTCCCGTTGACCCTGCCCATCGTGGCGGAAGCGCTCCAGCGCGGCATCCCGCTCTCGAACGACACGCAGGTCTTCATGGAGATCGTCCCGTGCCGCACCATCGGCATCACGGGCTCGGCGGGCAAGACCACCACCACCACATTGGTGGGGCGCATGGCGAAGGAAGCCTACGGCGACGCGGCCTACATCGGCGGCAACATCGGCGACCCGCTCATCAACTACGTGGACGAAATGAAGCCGACCGACCTGGCCATCCTGGAATTGTCGTCGTTCCAATTGGAGCAGATGACCATTTCGCCGAACGTGGGAGCGGTCCTCAACATCACGCCCAATCACCTCGACCGTCACGGCACGATGGAGGCTTACATGGCCGCCAAGGCCCGCCTGTTGGATTTCCAATCCGCGAAAGATGTGGCGGTTCTCGGTCGCGATGACCCGGGCGCGTGGAAGCTGCGCGACCGTATCAAAGGAAAGCTGTTCACTTTCAGCCTGCACGAACTGGACGAAGGTTTGAACGGCGCGTACTTCCACGATGGGCTGCTGGCCCTGCGCGACGGGAACGCCTACGTGCCGTTGATGCTGCGTGAGAAGGTTCTGCTGCGCGGCGATCACAACGTGAGCAATGCCCTGGCCGCCTTCACTATCGCGCATGCGGCGGGCTTTCCGCTGGATGCCATGCTGGCTGCCGTGGAGGATTTCCACGGGGTGCCGCATCGGCTGGAATTGGTCCGCGAATTGCGCGGTGTGCGCTGGTACAACGACTCGATTGCCACCGCCCCCGAGCGGACCATGGCCGCCGTCCGCGCTTTCGAGGAGCCGATCGTGCTGCTGCTCGGCGGCCGCGACAAGGACCTGCCCTGGGACGACCTGGCCGCCCTCATTCATCAGCGCGTGGATCACGTGGTGCTCTTCGGTGAGGCGGCGGAAAAGATCGAGAAAGCGGTGGCAGGCTCGGGGTCCAGGCCGCAGACGTTGACGCGGTGTGAGACGCTCGAGCAGGCCGTCCTCCAGGCCGCGGAAGTGGCCGAAGCGGGCGACGTCGTCCTGCTTTCGCCGGGCGGCACGAGCTACGATGCCTTCACGGATTTTGCCGAACGAGGAGAGAGGTTTAGAGAATGGGTGCTGAAACTTTCGTAAAACGGACATACACGCCTCAGACCCGGACGCAGGCCGGTCAACGCCGCAACTTTGACCTGCCCCTGTTGGTGACCATTGTTGCGTTGGTCATTTTCGGGTTGGTCATGTTGTTCTCGGCCTCGTGGGATTTCTCCCTCCAGCTCTTCGACTCGCCGATGTACATGTTCAACCGCCAGTTGACCTGGTTGGGTGTCGGCGCGGTGGTGGCCCTGGCGCTGTCCTTCTTCGATTATCACCACTGGCGGCGGCTGATCGTGCCTGCCATGATCTTCACCATCGTGCTGTTGATCGGTGTGTTGCTGATGAACGAGATCCGCCTGGGCGCGAAGCGGGCCTTCTTCGAAGGATCGGTTCAACCCTCTGAATTGGCCAAGCTGGTCTCGATCATCTACCTGTCGGTCTGGCTGTACGCCAAGCGGAATATGCTGCACGACATCCAGTTGGGACTCATCCCCCTGGGCGTGATCCTCGGGGTGGTGGGCGGCTTGATCTACCAGCAGCCCGACCTGAGCGCCGCGGGGACGGTGCTCATTCTGGGCGGCCTGCTCTTCTTCCTCTCAGGCGGTGACTTGAAACAGATCGGTGTGCTGCTGTTGGTGGCCATCGTGGCCGCGGCCATCGTGGTGCAGGTCAGCGCGACGGGCCGCGAGCGCGTGGACACCTTCCTGGCGGGCATCAAGGACCCGACCCAGGCGTCGTATCACGTGCGGCGTTCGTTCGAGGCCATCGTCAACGGCGGATTCTTCGGCGTGGGCATCGGCCAGTCGCAGTCCAAGCTGACGGGGCTGCCCGTCCCGCCCACCGACAGCATCTTCGCCGTCATCGCCGAGGAATTGGGCCTGTTCGGCTCGATGGTGCTGGTCGGTCTGTATGCGATGCTCTTCTGGCGCGGACTGGTCATCGCCCGCCGCGCGCCCGACATGCTCGGCACGCTGCTGGCTTCCGGCCTGGTCATCTGGATCGGCATGGAAGCCATCATCAACATGGCCGTGATGGTCGGCCTGTTGCCCTTCGCTGGAAACGCCCTGCCTTTCATCAGCGCGGGCGGCTCGAACCTGGTCGCTTCTCTGGCAGCCATCGGCATTCTGCTCAATATCTCCCACCAACGCGGCGAGGGAACCATGACGGACGATGAATGGAGGTCCTACAGTGCGGTTGTTGATCTGCGCGGGCGGAACGGGCGGCGGGGTGTATCCCGCGCTCGCCGTGCACAACGCGCTCACGACACGACGACCGGGCGTTGAGACGCTCTGGGTCGGCGGAGAAGGCGGCATGGAGGAGGAGCTCGTGAAACGCGCGGGTATCCCCTTCCGGTCCATTCCCGCCGCGGGCGTCCACGGTGTGGGGCTGCGCGCCCTGCCCGGCAACCTCGCGAAACTTTCGCGGGGTGTCGTCGCGTCCCGCCGCATCGTCCAGGATTTCCGTCCGGATGTCTTGTTTTTCACGGGCGGCTACGTGGCCTTCCCGATGGCCTTTGCGGGCCGCAAGGTGCCGACCCTGTTATATGTGCCCGACATCGAACCCGGGCTGGCGCTCAAGGCCGTGGCCCGTTTCGCTGACCGCCTGACCGTGACCGCCGAAGCCTCGAAGGAATATTTCCCCGCGAAACAGCGCATCGTGGTCACAGGCTACCCTCTGCGCGCGGACCTCAAGGGCTGGTCCCGCCAAAGCGGGAGTCAGCGCCTCGGCCTCTCGGGCGACCTGCCCGTTCTGTTGGTCACGGGCGGCAGCAAGGGCGCGCGGACCATCAACAACGCCGTGTTAGCTCAACTGCCTGCCTTGCTCGAAATGGCACAGGTCATCCACATCACGGGCTCGCTCGATTGGCCCGTCGTCGAAGCGGCTGCGAAAGACCTGCCCAACCACCTCGCGGACCGTTACCACGCCATGCCCTATTTGCACGAAATGGGTGCGGCCCTGTCCGCCGCCGACCTGGTGGTCTCGCGGGCGGGCGCATCGTCGCTGGGCGAGTATCCCTTCTTTGGGCTGCCCGCCATCCTCGTCCCGTACCCGTATGCATGGCGCTATCAGAAAGTCAATGCCGAGGCCCTGTCTCAGCGTGGAGCGGCCATCCTGCTCGAAGATCATCTCATGCAGGAACGCCTCTTCCCGCTGGTCAGGGATCTGTTGAACGACCCCGCCAAACGCGAGGCCATGCGCGCCTCCATGCGGACCCTGGCTCAGCCAGACGCCGCTGGCGCCATTGCCAGCCAGTTGCTTGAACTGGCAGGAGAGACGCCGTTATGATGAGTATTGTGTACGTCTTATGGATGTACGTCATCCTGTTCGCCATCATCGGGTGGATGCGCGGCTGGGCCAAGGAACTGATGGTCTCGTTCAGCGTGGTCACCGCGTTGGCCGTCAACTACCTGCTCGAGCGCTACATCCCGCTGGTGAGGAGTATTCCGCCCGAGAGCACGTCCCTGTTCTGGGTCCGCTCGTTGATCCTGGTCGGCCTGGTGTACTTCGGGTACCAGACCGTGGTCTCGGTGCAGCGTCTGGCCGCCAAGGCGGGGCGTGAGCGCCTGGCCGACAGCCTGTTCGGCGCGGTGATGGGCGGCTTCAACGGCTATCTGATCGCGGGCACGCTCCTGTTCTACCTCGACTCGACCAAATACGCGGCCCTGCCAAACATCGTCTTTGCCCCCACTGGGGACCTGGCAAACGCCGTTGCACAGATGATGAAGTACATGCCGCCGCAATGGCTGGGCGAGCCCACCATCTACTTCGCGGTCATCATCATTCTCATCTTCATCATCGTGGTCTACATCTAAGGCAGGCTCAGATATGATGCGCGTTCACTTCATCGGCATTGGCGGCAGCGGACTCTCGGCCATTGCGCGCCTGCTCAAGGAAAGCGGCTACGAGGTCTCGGGCTCGGACAAGGCCCTGAGCCCCTTTGCCGCCGACCTGCAGGCTGCGGGTGTGACCGTGTACATCGGCCACCATCCGCGCAATGTGAACGGCGCCGACTGGGTCGTGAAGTCCTCCGCCATCGCCGACGACAACCCCGAGGTCAGGGCCGCGCTCCAGGCGGGCATCCCCGTCTACAAGCGCTCGGACTTCCTCGGCAAGTTGATGGCCAACAAGACGGGCATTGCTGTGGCGGGCACGCACGGCAAGACCACCACCACCGCCATGATCGCGTGGATGCTCTCTGCGCTCGGACGCGACCCGTCCTTCATCGTCGGCGGCGTGATGAATAATTACGGCGTCAACGCCCGCATGGGCAAGGGCACCGCCTTTGTGATCGAAGCCGACGAGTACGACCGCATGTTCCTGGGTCTGGCTCCGCGCATCGCGGTGGTGACCAACCTCGAGCATGACCACCCCGACTGCTATCCGACCTTCGAGGATATGTTCGACGCCTTCGAGCAGTTCGTCAACCTGCTGCCGCCCGACGGCGTGCTGATCGCCTCCTCTGAGGACGAAGGCTCCGCGTCCCTGCTGCCGCGCGCCCGCAAGAGCGGGCGTCACGTGGTGGCTTACAGCGTGCAGGGCGAGATGACCATCAACAGCCCGCAGTGGATGCAGGCTCGCGCCGTCAAGCCGAACGATCGCGGCGGCTTCAACTTCACCGCCGGTACCAACATCGCCGAAGCGGGTGTGCAGTCAGTGAACGTGTCGCTGCAGGTGCCCGGTGAGCATAACGTCCGCAATGCGCTGGCTTCCCTCTCGGTGGCCGCCGTGCTTGGACTCTCGCTCAAGAACGCGGCCGTCGCGCTGGGCGAGTTCAAGGGCACGGGGCGGCGCTTCCAGGTCGTGGGCGAGAAGAACGGCGTGACCGTCATCGACGATTACGCCCATCATCCCACCGAGATCCGCGCCACCCTGGCCGCGGCGCGCGCCCGCTTCCCGGGCCGTCGCATCCTGACGGTGTGGCAGCCGCATACCTACTCGCGCACGCAGACTCTCTTCCTTGAGTTCACGCGCGCCTTCACCGATACCGACCTGGTCTTCGTCACCGAGGTATATGCGGCGCGCGAGCCCAGGCAGGAATTTTCCTCGGCCGAGGTTGTCAGCGCGATGCCGCACCCCGCCGCGCGTTTCACCAACTCGCTGGCCGAGACGACCGAGGCCGTACTCAAGGTCATCCGCAGCGGCGACGTGCTGCTCGTGCTCTCCGCCGGCGATGCCGACCAGGTCAGCGCTGGCGTGCTGGCAGGACTTTAATTGGAGGTTGCCATGTCGAACGAAAAGAAAAAGAAACGCGTTTATCAATCCGAGACCCTTGGCCTGCCCCCGCTTCGCATGGTGCTGGTGAACGCGGAAAACGACCGCGCTAACCGTACCCGCAGGCCCCTGCCCAAGCGGCAGCCTCATAGCAAAGAATACAAAGAGCGGATGGAAGCCATCATCCGCCTGATCGAAAGTCTGGAAAGCGAATAACCTTCAGCATGATGACCGTGACCGCCGTCTCCTTCCTCCCCGCGTTGCGCGCCGAATTCGGCGATGCGGTGCAAGAGAACGTCTCGCTTGCGCCGTACACCTCCGCGCGCATCGGCGGCCCCGCGGATGTGATGGTCACGGCCCGCTCGGCAGAAGAGTTGGTCCAAGTCGTCACCTTCCTGCGCGGAAACGGGATTCCGTTCCTCATGTTGGGCGGCGGCTCGAACGTGCTGGTCAGCGACAAGGGTGTGCGCGAGGTGGTATTGCTGAACAAGGCCAAGGCTATCCGCTTCGAAAGCGGCGGCCAACCGTCGGTGTGGGCCGAGTCGGGAGCCACTTTCAGCCAGTTGGCGCACCGCGCCGCGTCCAAAGGCCTGAGCGGACTCGAATGGGCCGCCACGGTCCCGGGCACGGTGGGTGGGGCGGTGTACGGCAACGCGGGCGCCTTCGGCGGCGACGTGGCCCACGACCTCCTGCATGCCGAGGTGCTGACCGAAAGCAGACTCGAATCCTGGCCTGCAGAAAAGTTTGGTTACGGCTATCGCACCAGCGTTTTGAAGCGCGGCGAACTGCGCGGCATTGTAATTTCAGCGCAGTTTGCTTTAAAAAACGCAACGAAAGAGTCTGTGTCTGCTACAATCGAACAATTCAGCGCACGCCGCAAGGCCACGCAGCCGCCTGGTGCCAGCATGGGTTCAATGTTCAAAAACCCTGAGGGCGATTTTGCGGGCCGTTTGATCGAAGCCGCGGGCTTGAAAGGCACGCGCATCGGCAACGCTGAGATCAGCACGGTTCACGGAAATTTTTTCGTCAATCACGGCGAGACGCGCGCCAGCGACATCCGCGCGTTGATCGAACTTGCGCAGGAGACTGTGTTCGAGAAATCTGGCGTGAAATTGGAATTGGAAGTTGAGTTGATCGGCGAATGGTAAAGAACATCGAACGCAAACTGAAAGTGGCCGTCCTCTTCGGGGGACGCTCCGGCGAACATGACGTCTCGCTCATGTCCGCGCGTTCGGTGCTGTCTGTGCTCGACCCGCAGAAGTATGAAGTGACCCAGGTTGGCATCACGCGCGAAGGCAAATGGCTGACGGGCGGGAACGTGCACGAGAAGTTCGTCGATGAAAAATACGCGGACCTGGATCCTGTCATCGTGTCGCCCGACCCGTCCGAGGCGGGGCTGTTCATTCTGCGCGGCGAGAAGATCGAAAAGCTGACCGACGTGGATGTGTACTTCCCCGTCCTGCACGGAACCTTTGGCGAGGATGGAACGCTGCAAGGCCTGTTCGAGATGGCTGACGCCGCCTACGTGGGCGCAGGCGTGGCAGGCTCCGCGGTGGGCATGGACAAGGGCATCTTCAAGGACGTGATGATCGCCAACGGCATCCCCGTGGTGGAGACCCTGGTCGTGACCCGCGCCGAGATCGAGCAGGATATGGAAGCGGTCATCCGTCGAGCCGAGGCCGTCAGCGGATATCCGCTCTTCACCAAGCCCGCCAACCTCGGATCCTCGGTGGGCGTGACCAAGTGTAACAACCGCTCGGACCTGCAAGAGGGACTGCACGAAGCGGCCTTGTTCGACCGCCGCGTGCTGGTTCAGCATGGCGTGACGGATGCGCGCGAGATCGAGGTCAGCGTGCTGGGCAACGACGACCCGCGCGCCTCGGTGGCGGGCGAGATCCTGCCGAGCCGCGAGTTTTACTCGTATGAGTCCAAATATATCGACGGGACCTCGGGGCTGATCATCCCCGCGCCATTACCTGCTGAGACCAGCGAACAGGTCCGCAGCCTGGCTGTCCGCGCCTACCGCGCCATCGATTGCTCGGGCATGGCCCGCGTGGATTTCTTCGTGGAGCGCGAAAGTCAGCGCGTGTACCTGAACGAATTGAACACCATCCCTGGTTTTACCGAGATCAGCATGTATCCCAAACTTTGGGAAGCCAGCGGATTGTCCTATCCGCAACTGGTGGACCGCCTGATTGAGTTAGCCATGAAACGAAAAGCCGACCGCGACCGCACCTCCCATACCTTCAGGAGCGCAGGATGAGCGAAAAACGCCCCGTCTCCCGCTCCGACGAAGTGCGCCAGCGCCGCACCCGCGAACAGGTGAAGCGTCAGCAGCAGGCCACCGAACGCGCCTATCGTCCGCAGTCGCACGTCAAGCAGCCGGGCCGCGGTCTGCGGCTCGTGTCTGCCCGCCCGCGCACGGACCGTCGCTACAACATCGCGGTGGGCATGCCGCAGACCAGTTTACACTTCCCGACCATGCCGCGCATCCGTCCCGGTTGGCGCATGGCGTCGCTCGGCCTGATCGCGCTGCTGGGCGTGGCTTTGTATCTGCTGTGGAATCTGCCGTATTTCCGCGTGACGGAGGCTCAGGTGACCGGTGCGGCCCGCCTCAGTCCGCAAGAGATCAACGCGGCGGCGGGCGTCAGCGGACAACCCATCTTTGGCCTGCGCCCCGAGGAGATTGCCACCCGCCTGCGGCTCGCCTATCCCGAACTCTCGTCAGCGGTGGTGACGATCGGGTGGCCGAACCAGGTCCAGGTCCAGGTGGCGGAGCGTCAGCCTGTCCTGCTCTGGCAGCAGGATAACGGTTACACCTGGATCGACGCGAACGGTGTCGCCTTCCGCCCGCGCGGTGAGGTGGGCGGACTCGTGCCCGTTATGTCGAGCGTGACTCCTCCCCCGGGCGCTCCCTTGCTGGCTGACCCGCTCAGCCCGGTCCCATACCTGTCGCCGGATATGGTCAAGGCGGCCCAGACCCTTTCCGCCAGCCTGCCCGCCGGCGTGACGATGACCTATGACCCGAAGAACGGCTTCGGCTGGAACGACCCGCAGGGCTGGCAGGTGTACTTCGGTTCGGCATCCAAGGACATGGCGCTCAAGGTGCGCGTGTATCAATCCCTGGTGGCGTCCCTTTCGGAACGGGGCATCCTCCCCGCCTTCATCAGCGTGGTCCATGTGGACGCGCCGTACTATCGGATGGCACAGTAATGGAAGAGATCTTTGTTGGCATTGACGTCGGCACGACCAAGGTCTGCACGCTGGTGGGACGTGTGGAGGCCGAGAATCAGATCCGCATTCTGGGCATGGGCCTCGAGTCTTCGGAGGGAATCCGCAAGGGCGTGATCGTGGACCTGGGCGCGGCATCGAAGGCGATTGCCCGCTCGGTCGAAAAGGCCGAACAGACTTCGGGCCTGGAGATCACGTCTGCGCTGGTCAGCCTGGCGGGAGCGCACGTTTCGTCGATCAACAGCCGCGGGGCGATCGCTGTCCCGCACGGGATGATCGATGCGGTGGACGTGGCGCGCGTGATCGAGCAGGCGCGCACGGTGGCGATCCCGCACGACCGCGAGATCGTGCACGTCGTCCAGCGCGGCTACACCGTGGACGGGCAGGAGGGCATCCACATGCCTGTGGGGATGCACGGTTACAAGTTGGAAGTCGAGACGCATATCATCACCGCCGCCGCCGCCACCGTGGACAACCTGCGCCAGTGCGTGGGCGCGGCAGGCGTGCAGGTGGACCAGTTCGTGTTGAACCCGCTGGCCTCTGCTGAAGTGGTGCTGACCGAGAACGAACGCCAGATGGGCGTGGCCGTCTGCGACATCGGCGGCGGCACCACCGACCTGGCCATCTACGTGGACGGTCAGGTATGGCACACGATGGTGCTGGCGGTCGGCGGAAATCACCTGACCCAGGATATCGCGCACGGTCTGCGTCTGCCCGTCATGCAGGCCGAGGAAGTGAAGAAGCAACAGGGACATGCCGTCCGCGCCGAGGTGGGGCCTGAAGAATACTTCAGCATCCGCCCGTTCGGCGAGGACCATCCCGTGCAGATCAACCGTCAGGACCTGGCGCACATCATCGAGGCGCGCACCGAGGAGATCTTCAACCTGATCATGCAGGAGATCAAACGTTCGGGTTACGATGGTCTGCTGCCCGCAGGCATCGTCCTCACGGGCGGGACCTCCGCGCTGCCTGGCATCAAACGCGTGGCCAGCGAAGTGTTGCGCATGCCCGTCCGCACGGCCCAGCCTGAGAACCTGATCGGCCTGGTGGAAAAGTTGAACTCCCCCTCGTTCTCGACCAGCGTGGGATTGCTGCGCTGGGCCTTGACCATGCACGATCACGACCTTGCCATGGGAAGCGACCGCAATCGCCGCCGCCCGAAAGGAGAAAGCACTATGAATTTTGATGGCATTAAGAACTGGCTCAAACGTCTGCTCCCATAGCAACAGGAGAATTCGAGGCTCCATGAGTCGTATGAATTCTCACAAGAAACCTTAAAACCCTTTTAAATTTTCGCATTCTCGTTTAAGATTGGCTCATCCTTGGCCAGGAGGAACACATGGATCAGATTCGAAAACCCAATCCGCAAGTCGAGACCTTTGCGCGTATCAAGGTCATTGGCGTGGGCGGTGGCGGACAGAACGCCGTCAACCGCATGATCGAAGAAGGCATCGAGGGCGTCGAGTTCATCGCGGCCAACACCGACGCGCAAGCCCTCAACCTTTCCAAGGCGCCCATCCGCGTGCGCCTTGGTGATAAGCTCACGCGTGGTCTCGGCGCGGGCGGCGATCCCGAGGTCGGCCGCAAGGCCGCCGAAGAATCGGCCGACGAACTGTACAGCGTGCTCAAGGGCGCAGACATGGTCTTCGTCACTGCGGGCATGGGCGGCGGCACGGGCACGGGCGCGGCCCCCGTCGTTGCGCAGGTTGCCAAGGAATCGGGCGCGCTCACCATTGGCGTGGTCACCCGTCCCTTCACCTTCGAAGGCGGACGCCGCATGACCTCCGCCGAGAACGGCATCGGCAAGATGAAGGAGCACGCCCACACCCTCATCTCGATCCCCAACGACCGCCTGCTGCAACTGGCCGACAAGAAGTCCAGCCTGCAGGATGCCTTCCGCATGGCCGACGAGGTCCTGCACCAGGGCATCCAGGGCATCTCTGAACTGATCACCATCCCTGGCTTGATCAACCTCGACTTCGCCGACGTCAAGGCGATCATGTCCGAGGGCGGCGCGGCCCTCATGGCCGTCGGCCGCGGCAAGGGCGATGACCGCGCCAAACTGGCCGCCGAACAAGCCATCTCCAGCCAACTGCTCGACATCACCATCGACGGCGCGCGCGGCGTGCTCTTCAACGTGACGGGCGGCCCGAACCTGACCCTCTTCGAGGTCAACCAGGCCGCGGCCATCATCCGCGAGACCGCTCACCCCGACGTCAACATGATCTTCGGCGCCGTGATCGACCCGAACATGGGCGACGAGATCCGTGTGACCGTCATCGCGACCGGCTTTGAGCGCTCTGGTGTTCCGCGACGCGCCCTTGAGCGCATGACCACGCGGACCGAGCGGCCTGCTCCCGCTTCGACGCTGGGCTACGTCCGCCCGACTGAATCCGTCAGCGTGGACGCCGAGGTCCGCCACGGCGGCGAGTCCAAGCCCGCCCCGTCGGTCCCTTCCACCTACAGCAGCGACGATCTCGACATCCCGACCTTCCTGCGCAATCGGCGCTAATCTTAACAAACGCCTAGCCCATCCGGGGCGGGTCAGATATAATCTGATCCGCCCTTTGATTTCTATTCGTTTCATGCTTCGGCATGATGCGTTGCATCCCTTCGAAAGCTGCCTGCCCCACTTCATGTTGAAACGTATCGGTTCCGCCGCCCGGGTCTTCGGTCTGCTCCTTCACGGGGAATTCGAACGTTTCCGTGTCACCCTGCTGCATCAATTCCTGCCGTGGTATTACAGGGCCCGGCGACGAATCCTTGGCCGTGATCCCAAGCCCCATAACGCAGAGGGCATCGCCCGCGACCCGATCATGATCTACCAAATGGCCAAGGTCGGTTCGCGCTCGGTCCTCTTCTCGTTGGAATATTCCTACGCGCGGCATGCCCTGCCGGGTGTGCCCATCTATCACATCCACAATCTTGTGGACCTGGATGCGCACGAAGAGCGCACCCGACGGATGGGCGACCGCGAGGAACTCGAGATGGTGCGGCATTACAAACAGGTCCGCAGGGACTTCGACGGCCTGCCCAATCAGCACTGGAACGTCATCAGCCTGGTGCGTGATCCTGTGGCCCGCAACGTCGGCGCCTTCTTCCACAACCTGGATCACTACATCCCAAATTGGAAGATCTTCTGGAAGGAAGGTTCGCTGACCACGGCCGAGATCATGCAGGTCATTCTACAGGATGAACAGGTGCATCACACCGCCAACGTGTGGTTCGATGTGGAATTCAAGTCTGTGCTGGGCATCGACGTGTACGAGGCGCCCTTTAATGCAGCCGATGGGTATCAGTTCTATACCAACCCGCCCAAAGTGGACCTGGTCATCATCCGCCTCGAAGACCTGAATCGTGTGGCCGTCCCGGTGGTGCAAAAGTTCCTGGGGATCCGCGATTTCAAGTTGTACCCGTCCAATATTGGTGACGAAAAGGATTATGCTGAGGTCTACCGTGCGTTCAAGGCCACACCCCTGCCGCTTGATTACGTCCAGCGGACTTACCAGTCCCGTTTTGCGCATCACTTCTATACCGAGGCGGAGATCGCAGCCTTCACCAAAAAGTGGACTCGGCTTACCCGTCCGCGCAGCCGCTGACCGCGCGGTTTTCATGCTACAATTAACTCGATGAAAGCCACCTTGCCCCGCATCGAACACGAATCCTATCTCAAGCATCGCCGCCAGATGTGGCAGCAGATCATCCTGCCCGTGGCGCTGGCAACGGCCCTGATGCTTGCGCTGATCGTCCTGATCTGCATCGCCACCTTCCGCGATAACGGGGACGTGGGCCGCTGGGCCGCCATCTCGGCCATCTGGATCGTCCTCCCCATCTTGTTTGCGGGACTGGTGGCATTGATCATCCTGGGCGGCCTGATCTACCTGATGATGCGCCTGATGGGCATCCTACCCACCTACACAGGCCTCGCGCAGGATTACGTCCAGCTTGGGGCGCTCTACGTGCAGCGCTTTACGGAGGCGGCCGTCAAACCCGTCTTTGCTGTGGACGGACTGGCTGCGTACTTCAAAGCGATCTTTGGGAGAAAATAGATATGCAGAACAAGAACAAAGTGATTCTAATTGGCACCCTGATCGGCGCTGCGACCGGGCTGGTCGCTGCCATGTTGCTTACCCGCCGCGCGGAGAAGGAAGAGAAGGAAGCCGCCCTCACGACGGGGGAAGGCATCAAATTGGGAGCGCTGATCTTCGGCCTGCTGCGTGCCATTGCCTCACTGGGCGACGATTAGCTGGTACAGGATTGATGATGATTAGACCGAGGAAAACCTCGGTCTTTTTTATTATAGGTAAATAAGAACATTCGTGCTAAAATAGACCAACCTTTTATCGGGAGCGATCTTCATGGAATCCATCTCCAAACTCACCTACCGCCGCTTTTTGATGGGCCAGCAGGGACTGTGGCCTGGCCGCCGTTTCAAAGGTCTGAAGGGCACCACGGCCGCCATCCGTCAGATGCAGGCCTTGCAACTCGACCCGTTGAACATCGCGGCGCGCAGCCAGGAGATCGCGCTGTATGGCCGCGTGTTGGATTTCAAACTGGATCACCTGTATCGATCTGCGTACGGGCAGCGCAATTTCTTCGATTACGGCGGGACGTTGTTCCTTTACCCGATGGAGGAATTGCCATACTGGCGGGCGGTCATGCCGCGCACCGAACGATATCCGCGCATGATCCAATTCCGCAAGAATCACCCCAACGCCATGGCTGAAGTGCTGACCGCCCTGCGCGCCAACGGGCCGATGTCCAACCGCGACTTTGAGGGCAATGGCCTTTCGCAATGGAGTTACCGCGGCCGCAAAGATTCGGCGGTGGCGCTTTTTTATTTGTGGCTGCTGGGCGAGGTGATGATCACCAACCGCAAAGGCTTCGACCGCATCTACGACCTGCGCGAACGCGTGGCGCTGCCCGAGTTCGACCACGTCGCGCCCATCGCCGAGGCGGAGGATTTCTTTGCGCGCAAGACCGTGGCCATGCTCAACATCATGCGCGCCAAGCGCTTCCGCATCGGGTGGAAGGACGCCGTCGAGCGCGAGGTCACACCCGAGGAGGCGCAGGCCAAACTTGCGTCCATGGTGGAGCGGGGGATCGTGAGTCCGCTGCGGGTGGAGGGCAGCGCCGAGGAATGGATCGTTTTGACGGAAGACCTGCCCGCGCTGGAGACGCTCGAAAACGGGCGCATCCCGAAGTCCTGGAAGCCGCTCGGTCCCAGCACCGAGGAGGAGGTCACCTTCCTCGCGCCGCTCGAAATGGTCAGCGCGCGGGGTCGGGCCAAATTCGTCTTCGACTTCGAGTACATCTGGGAAGTGTACAAACCCGTGCACCAACGGCGCTGGGGATATTACACCCTGCCGATCCTGTACGGTGACGATCTGGTGGCGCGCCTGGATCCGAAGTTGGACCGCCAAACCATGACCCTGCACTTCCTGGGCTTCTGGCTGGAGGACGATGCGCCCGCGGATGAGGCCTTTGCAAACGCGCTGGGACGGGGGATCGCGCGTTTTGCGAAGTTGATCGGGGCGAAAAAGGTCCAGGCGGACGGGATCCAGCCGAGGCGTTTGGCAGCACAGGCGCGTCGAATTTGGAAACCCATCCTTGACTCGGATTAAAAGTACATATATATTACAGGTACCTCCCATCGCGCGATCTGCCATCCATCCTTCTTCCTACTAGCGGCAACTATCATTTTTCCCAGCGCAGCGGGAATCAAATCAGTTTTGGTTCGACAAGGTCAGGATCTCTGACCCATCTGTGATTCCCAGGGGAAATTACGGAAGGACGAACCCGGAAGGATGGTCTTCATGGAAAAAGATCCCCTGAAAAAGGCGGCGGACAAGGCGCAAAATGTGCCGGCCCGTGACCGTGACCTTTTGCTGGCGCTTGGTCGCGCCGCCCAGACCATCCAACGAGCGCGCACGGCGGAGGATTTTTACCGCGCCGTTGGCAGGGAAATCAAATCGCTTGGCGGGGATGTCACGCTGCTCACCATCAATGAAGACCGCCGCTCACTCTCAATTGCCTACACATCTTATGCTGCGACCTTGATCCGACGGGCGGAAAAACTGGTGAGACTCTCGGCGCGGGACTACCCCATTCCGCTTCGGAACGACGGTTACTACGGTCGGACCCTGAACGAAGGGCGGGCTCTTTTTTTCGATTCGACCCGGGAGATCGTGGCCGAGTCCCTGCCGCGGGCCATCCGTTCCATGGCGGAACCGTTGACGCGCCTGCTGAAACTTCACCAGGGGATCCTGGCGCCCCTGCGGCTGGAGGATGAGACTCTGGGGTTCATGACGGTAAGCAGCACGGCCCTCACCGCCGAACACCTGCCCGGCATGGAGTCCTTCGCCGGGCAGATCGCGGCGGGGTTGTCTAACGTGCGCCTGACGCAGCAGTTGATGGAGGAACTGACGGCCCGCCGCCGTGTGGAGGAGTCCCTTCAGCGTAACCGCGGCCTGTTGCTGGCGCTCAGCCGGGCCGCGCAGGACGTCCAGAAGATGAACGACCAGGAGGGAATTTATCGGGTGGTGGGGGAGCAGATCAAAGCCCTGGGGTTTGATGCCACCATCCTCATGCTGGATGAGGAAAAGAAGAATCTATGCCTGCAATATACGACCATCGCGCGCAAGGTCATCCGTGCAGCGGAAAAGATCACGGGGCTGAAGGCCGAGGGATACCGTTGGCCGATCCCGTCTGACAACGCTTACCGGCGCATCATTGACTTGGGCCGGTCCGAATACATCCCGGATGCCAGCCTCATGGTTGCGGAGAGCCTGCCTCCCGCGACGCGCCCGGTGGCCAGACAATTGATGGGAGTGCTCGGGGCCGGGCAGGGCATCATCGTGCCTTTGCATGTGGACGAGGCGGCCTTTGGATTATTGGTCGTCTTCGGAAAACGTCAGTTCAGCGTGGAGGACCTGCCCGCCATGGATTCCTTTGCGGGGCAGGTGGCTATCAGCTTGCGGAACCTGCGCCTGTCCCAACAGGTGGCGGTCGAACTGGCGGAGCGGAAACAGGCCGAAGAGATCTTGCGCGAGAGCAAGGATCGTTACCGGGTGTTGTACGAAGACAACCCGTCCATGTATTTCACTGCCGATCCACAGGGCGTGATCCTGTCGGTCAATCGCTTCTGTATGGAAAAGTTGGGTTATGCGGAAGCGGAACTGGTGGGGCGCCCGATCTTCGATATTTTCCAGCCCGAGGATCGGGATATGGCGCATCATCAATTCACGGCCTGCCTGCAAAACCCGCGGCAGACCGTCCAGATCGAGGCCCGCGAAGTGCGTAAGAACGGCGAGTTGCTGTGGGTGCGCGAGACCGCCTCCGCCGTCCTGGATGGCCGCGGCAAGATGGTGGTCCTGGTCAACTGCATCGATATTACCAAGCGCAAGAACGCCGAACAGGCGTTGGCCGATTCCGAAGCGGAACTGCGCGCGCTGTTTGCATCCATGCACGATACGGTCCTGGTTATCGATCAGAATGGGTTCTACCGCAAGTTCGCCCCCACATACCCGGGCAAGTTATATAACCCGCCGGAGGAGGTGATCGGCAAACACCTGCGTGACTTTTTCCCCGCCGCGCAAGTGGAGCGGTTCATGGCAACCATCCAACAGGTGATGGAAACAGGCCAGACCCTGCAGATCGATTACGAGATGGAGGTCAGCGGATGGGGACACCCCTGGTTCGAGGCGTCCATCTCGCCGGTGGGTACGGATTGCACGCTTTGGGTGGCGCGCGACATCACCGACCGGAAACAGGCCCAGGCGGCGCTGACCAGGTCCGAGCAGGCGTATCGGTCGCTGTTCGAGAATATGCCCATCGGCTTGTATCGCACTTCATTGGACGGCCGCATCCTGGACGCCAATCCCGCCCTGGTGCGCATGTTCGGATATCCGGACCGCGACGCGTTGCTGGCTGTCAAGGCCGTGGACCTGTACATGGATCCCGCCTACGAGGAGCGTTTCAAGCACGCGATTCAGTCCCAGGGAACCCTCGCTGGCTTCGAGGCCGAGTTCAGCCGTTATGGGAACTCCGCATTCTGGGCCGAGGATTACGTGCACATCGTCCGCGACGAGCAGGGGACTCCGCTGTATTATGAGGGCAGCCTGATCGATGTGACCGAGCGCAAGCGGATCGAGAGAGCGCTGAAGGAGAGCGAGCAAAAGTATCGCCTGCTGGCCGAGGGCATGGGAGATGTGGTCTGGGTGCTCGATACAACCGGGACGCGCTTCAAATACATCAGCCCCTCGACGCAGAAGTTGCTGGGTTACACCCCCGAGGAGATGATGACCCTTGCCATGAAGGACATCATCGCTCCAGCCTCGCTGGCCGAGATCAATGCCAGTTTTCCCGAACGGGCGCAGCGGTTCCTGGCGGGCGATCCCTCCACCGTGACCGAGATCACGCGGGTCGAGCAGATCCGCAAGGACGGTTCGAGCGTGTTCACGGAGGTTTCCACCACCTTGGTCCGCAATGAGTGGGGCGAGATCGAGGCCATCGGGGTTTCGCGGGATATCACCGAACGCAAACGAGCCGAGGATGAGTCCCGCCGTGCCAATATCGCCCTCGAAACGGCCCACGCCGAACTTCAGGAGATGTTCGCACACGAGCAGGTGTTGGCCCGCACCGACGGCATGACCGGTTTGTTCAACCGTCGTTACTTCTTTGAATTGGCCATGCGCGAATTCAACGCCAGCCAGCGTTATCAGCGTCCGCTGACCATCATCCTGTTCGACGTGGACGGCTTCAAGCAGGTCAACGACACCTTTGGGCACGCCATGGGCGATGCCATCCTGATCCAGATCGCACGGGTTGCCTCCCAGCAGATCCGCAACGTGGACGTGCTGGCGCGTTACGGGGGGGATGAGTTCGTCATCCTGCTGCCCGAGACCAACGCCCAGCAGGCATTCCAGATCGCTGAGCGCACGCGCGAGTGTGTGGCCGTCACCGCCGCGGGCATGGAGAACAGTCCCTTCTCGGTGACGCTCAGCCTCGGGGTGGCGGAGGTGAGTCACTCGCCGCAGGATGCCTCGGTGGAGGATGCCATCCGCCGCGCCGACCAGGCCTTGTACACAGCCAAGGCAAGGGGGAACAACTGCACGGTGATCTTTGGTGGCGGATGACCTGCATGTGCATGCCCCCGCGTCGATGAAGGAACCCGCCAAAGAAAAAGGCAGCCTAAATGGCTGCTTTTTTACAATGGGAATGACCCGGGAATCATGGGCGTTTCAAACAGATCAACCCTTTGAGATACGCACCCTCGGGAAATTCGAGCGCCACGGGATGGTCCGCGCCCTGGGCCAGGACCTCCACGATGACCGCGTCCACGCCCGCGTCCAATGCGGCGGAAGCGACGATCTTCTGAAACAACGCCGCATCGATGCCGCCCGAGCATGAGAACGTGACCAGGATTCCGCCAGGCCGCAGCAGCTTGAAGGCCAGGCGGTTGATGTCCTTGTATCCGCGCGAGGCCTTTTCGGCCTGGGCCGCCGTCGGCGCGAACTTGGGCGGGTCGAGGACGATTAGGTCGAAGGAGCGCCGCGCGTCGCGGAACTTCCTCAGCACCTGGAAGACATCGCCCTCTACCCATTCCTGACCCTCGGCCTGTATTCCGTTTAAGGAGAGATTCTCGCGCGCCAGCGCCAGCGCCTCGCCCGAGGCATCCACCGAGGTGACCGACTTCGCGCTGCCCGCCCAGGCATTGACAGTGAATCCGCCCGAGTAGCAGAAGCAATCCAGCATGTCGCGTCCCTGCGCCAGCTCGCGCACCCGCTGACGATTCTTGCGCTGGTCGAGGTAAAAGCCGGTCTTGTGGCCGCTTTGTAAATTGATGTTGAATTGCAGGCCGTGTTCGGTGATCGGGAAAACAGGCGAGGATATCTCACCGCGCAGCACACCGACGATTTGTGGCAGTCCTTCGAGTTCGCGCACATCCGCATCTGAGCGCTCATAGATGACTTTGAGTCCCGTCTCTTCGAGCAGCAGGTCGGCCAGGGTTTCTTTCCAAAATTCTGTACCCGCGGTGAGCGATTGCATCACCAGCACGTCGCCGTACTGGTCCACCACCAGGCCGGGGATGCCGTCCGATTCGGCATGGATCAGGCGAACGGAATCCGTGTTGCGGGTCAGGTGCAAGGCGTCGCGCGCGGCCAGCGCGGCGCGGATGCGTTTGCGGAAGAAATCGGCATTGACCTCTTCCGCGGGATCGAAGGTCCAGACGCGCGCACGAATCTGCGAGGCGGGCGAGGTTGCGGCTCGGGCCAGGAACTCCCGATTAGACGAGAGCAGGTCCACGGTCCCGCCCGGGGCGGGCTCTTCTTCCACCTGCTGGATCGCACCCGAGAAGACCCACGGATGACGGCGCAGCAGTGATTTCTCGCGTCCAGGTTTGAGGAGGATCGGCATCAGCTTTTTCCTTCCTCGGCGAACGGACGAAACCGTTCCATCCATCTGTGGGGTTCAGACAAGCCCTCAAATCCGTACTGGCGGTATAGGCCATGAGCGTCGGCGGTCGCCAGTGTCCAGCGGCGCAGGCCTTGCAGTTCAGGGTGTTCCATGATGGTTTGCATCAGCCACTTGCCGAGGCCGCGCCCGCGATAGTCTTCGTGGATGAAGACGTCGCACAGATAAGCGAAGATGGCGTAATCGGTGACGACGCGCGCCAGGCCGATCTGCCGTTCGCCATCGAACAGGCCGAAGACCAGCGAATTTTGCAGCGCGCGTTCGGTGCGTTCGCGCGGACGGCCCTGGGCCCAATAGGCGCGCGTCAGCATGTCAGTGATGGCGTCCACATCCAGGCGGACGGGGTCGGTGGAGATGAGGAAGCCGTCGCGGCGGACTTCGTGAAATTTGTTCATGGCGGGAGTGTATCACAAGTGGTATCATGGCGGCCTGCCAAAGGAGAAGCATGCTCAAATCGATTCGCTGGAAGACCTTCCCGAAAGACTTTGTCGTGATCCAGGTCGGATACGCGCTCTTCGGCCTGTCCATCGCGCTGATGATCCGCGCCAACCTGGGGACGGGGGCCTGGTCGGTGCTCGAAGTGGCAATCTCCCAACTGACGGGACTCACGCCCGGCACGCTGACCGTGATCGTCGGGTTCGTGGTACTGGGCATCGCCATGTCCCTGCGCGAACAGGTCGGCTGGGGCACGTTGGGCAACATCCTGTGCATCGGCCCATGGGAGGACCTGTTCCTGTGGCTGCTGCCGTCGATCAAGGGCAACCTGGCCCTGCAGATCGCAATGCTGTTGGGCGCGGTGCTCGTGCAGGGCATCGCCAGCGCCATCTACATCGGCGTGAATGCGGGTGCAGGTCCACGGGACAGCTTGATGCTGGCCGTGCATCGCACGACGAAACTCAGCCTGCGCCTGGCGCGCGGAATCATCGAACTCAGCGTGTTCCTGCTTGGCTGGCTGCTGGGCGGCCCCGCAGGCGTTGGGACGGTGGCCTTTGCGCTGCTGATCGGCCCGTCGGTGCAATGGGGCTTCAAGATGTTCAAGGTCAACCCGCATGCGCCCGCCGCTGAAGCGGCCGTGGAGGGCGGCGCGGAGTGACGGCTTCTTGTCGGTAAGCATGTGAAAGATGATCGGCGGACAATGGATGCTTTTAGCGGTTTCGAAGACGACACGGTCATCCTGTACGATGCGTTGACGGGGGAGTGGTTGAAGTTTGCCCGCCCAGCCCGGGTTATGATGGCGCGCGCTGTGGACGAGGTGTTGGCTGCATTGCGGGAGGTCGAAGCCAGCGTCGACGACGGAGCATGGGCGGCGGGATTTGTCTCATATGAGGCGAGTCCCGCCTTCGATGCCGCGTTGACCGTCCAGGCGGACGATGGGGATTTTCCACTCTTGTGGTTTGGCCTATATGCTGCGCCCGAAGTTATCCCCGCGCCGACCCCGCCCGACGGCGACGCGCCATCCATTCCCTGGCAGGCCGATATCACCGAGGACGAGTATGCGCGCGGCTTTGCGCAGGTCAAGGCGGCCATTGCGCGCGGCGAGACCTACCAGGTCAACTACACCTTTCGACTGCGCGCGCCCTTCCACGGCCACGCATGGGACCTGTTCCGACGCATGGCGCGCGCGCAGGGCAGCGGCTACCCCGTCTACGTCCAGACAGCGGATTGGACGATCTGTTCCGCTTCGCCTGAATTGTTCTTCACCCTGCAAGAGTCCACGCTGACCTCCAAGCCGATGAAGGGCACCGCCGCGCGCAAGCGGACTCCTGCCGAAGACCGCGTCCAGGCTGACTGGCTGTATACCTCCGAAAAGAATCGCGCCGAGAACGTCATGATCGTGGACATGGTCCGCAATGACATGGGGCGCATCGCGCGCATTGGCAGTGTGCACGTGCCGCACCTGTTCTCGGTGGAAAAATATCGCACGGTCTGGCAGATGACCAGCACGGTGCAGTGTGAGACGGATGCGAGCCTGGTCAACGTCTTCCGTGCGCTCTTCCCCGCCTCGTCCATCACGGGCGCGCCCAAGGCCCGCACCATGCAACTCATCAGCGCGCTGGAGAAGCATCCGCGCCGCATCTACACGGGTTCACTCGGTTATCTTGCACCGGGTCGCCGCACGCAGTTCAATGTGGCCATCCGCACGGTGCTGATCGACCGCCGCACAAATCAGGCGGAGTATGGCCTGGGTGGCGGCATCGTGTGGGACTCAGAAGGCCGCGACGAATTGCAGGAAGCCTACACCAAGGCGCGCGTGTTGACCCAGCCTACGCCGCGCTTTGAGTTGTTGGAGACGATGCTATGGGACCCCGAGAGCGGATTCCGTCACCTGGACGCGCACCTCGCGCGGCTGGCCGAATCCGCTGATCATTTTTCCGCGCCTGTGGCTGTGGACGCGCTGCGAGGAAACCTCTCGGCGCTGACGGCGACTCTCGCGCCGCGCCCGCAGCGGGTCCGCGTGCTGGCCGCCCTCGACGGGGAAACGCGCCTCGAAGCGAGTCCGCTTGCGGCGTTGCCGAGTCCGTATCGCGTCCGCCTGGCCCGCTGCCCCGTCGACTCGCGGGACGTCTTCCTGTATCACAAGACCACCTGGCGGAGAGTCTACGACGAGGCGCGGCGGGAACTTCCTGACTGCGAAGACGTCCTCTTGTTCAACGAGCGCGGCGAATTGACCGAAAGCACCATCGCAAATCTCGTGCTCGAGCGGGACGGCGCATGGCTGACCCCGCCCGTCGCTTGCGGTCTGCTGCCTGGAATTGAGCGCGCTCGGCTGTTGGCCGAGGGGCGATTGCAAGAGGCAGTTCTGACCGTGGACGATCTGTATCGTGCTGATAGAATCCTGCTGGTGAATTCCGTGCGCAGAATCTGGCAGGCAGTTCTGATAAAGGAGACAACATGAGCCACCCCAAAGTCACCCGCCCGACCTTCCCCAAGGGCTATGTGGATCATCCCGTTTCAGAAGTCCCGTGGGAATACGTCGAGCAGAGTTTGCGCGAGTCGGTCAATTATTGGCTGTGCTCGGTGCGCCCCGATGGACGCCCGCATGTCATCCCGCGTTGGGGTGTGTACCTGGACGGCAAGTTCTATTACGATGGCAGTCCCGAGACTCGTCATGCCCGTAATTTGGAGGCGAATCCGAACGTCAGCCTGCACCTCGAGAGCGGCAACGACGTGGTTATCATGGACGGGACTTCGCAGCCTGCAGGCAAACCCGCGCCCGAGTTCGCCGTCCGTTTGGCGGAGGCGTATCGCGCCAAGTATGCGGGCGAAGGCTACAGCCCCGAACCCACGCAATGGGACGAGGGCGGGCTGTTCGTGTTCACCCCGCGCCAATGCCTGGCCTGGACCAAGTTTTTCGAGAACCCGACCAAGTTCGTGTTGTGACGTCCCATGTGGCCCTATCTGCTTCAAGGCATCGGATTCGGCCTGGCGGCCGCCGCCCAGCCTGGACCGTTCCAGACCTATCTCGTATCCCAGACGCTGCT
>CAZGFR010000001.1:58017-64248 GCA_964524485.1 uncultured Anaerolineaceae bacterium
AAGAAGCCCGCCTTCAAAGGGCGGGCTTCTTTCATCTTTCTTCCTACTTCTTCAATTTCTTTTCCACTTCCATCACAATCAGCACCACGACTCCCGTCGCAATCGCAATCGACAGGTCACACAGACTGAGCGGAATCACGCCAAAGAACTCGGCCAGGAACGGGATGTAGAGCACGCTCAATTGCAGGACCACCACCAGCGCGGCCATGCCCGCCAGCAGCGGATTGCTCATCAGCCGCAGCTTGAGGAAGGAGTCCTTCGAGGAGCGTGAGGCCAGCGCCTGGAAGACCTGCGCGAAGGCCAGGAAGGTGAAGACCATCGTCTGCCACTGCTCCAGGCCGCGGAAGTAGTACCAGGAGCCGAGCGCCAGCGCCAGCCCGCCGATCAGCGCACCAACCCAGACCACCTGCACGCCCGCACCGCGCGAGAACACGCCTTCCTTCGGCGAATAGGGCGGACGCTTCATCGTGTCGCTTTCGGCGTTTTCCACGCCCATGCCCAGGCCGAGCAGGCCGTCGGTCAGCAGGTTGAGCCACAGCAATTGCAGCGGCAGCAACGGGATGGGCTTGCCGAGGAAGGGCGCCAACAGCATGACCAACACCTTGCCGATATTGCCCGCCACGCTGAAGCGCACGAACTTGCGGATGTTGTCGTAGATGACGCGCCCCTCTTTGACCGCGCTGACGATGGTGGCGAAATTATCGTCCAGCAGCACCATGTCGGCGGCCTCCTTCGAGACGTCCGTGCCGGTGATGCCCATCGCCACACCGATGTCCGCGCGGCGCAGGGCGGGGGCGTCGTTCACACCGTCGCCTGTCATCGAGACGATGTGTCCGCGTTCCTGCAAGGCCTGCACGATCTTCAATTTGTGTTCGGGCGAGACGCGCGCAAAGACCTGCACGTCCTCGACCACAGCCTTCAACTCGTCGAAGGACAGCGCCTCGAGTTCGGCGCCCGTCAGCACGCGGCCCGTCTCGGCGATGCCCAGCTGACGCGCGATCTCAGCAGCCGTCAGCGGATGGTCGCCCGTGATCATCACCGTGCGGATGCCCGCGCTCTTGGTCACGGCCACCGCGTCGCGCACCTCTTCGCGCGGCGGGTCGATCATCCCGAACAGGCCAACGAAGGTCAGGTTCTGCTCGAGGTCGGTCTGGGGGATTTCGGGAATCTGATTCAGCAGGCGGAAGGCGACACCCAGGACGCGCATGCCCTTCCGGGCCAGCTGCTCGTTGGCCGCCTCGATCCTGGACCTCCAGCCTGCTTCCATGGGAACGGCTTTGCCCTCCGCCCAAACCTGGCTCGACAGGCCGAGCAGCCCGTCCACGCTGCCCTTGGTGAAGGCGATGTAACGATGGCTGCCGATCTCCAGCCCCGCCAGCACCGTCGGGTCATACTGCCCGAGGTGGTGGACGGTGGTCATGCGCTTGCGGTCCGAGTCGAAGGGCAGTTCCGCCGCGCGCGGGAAGGACGTATCCAGCGTGGACTTCCAGTAGCCCATACGGGCGGCGGCGGCCACCAGCGCGCCCTCGGTTGGGTCGCCGAGGGTGTGGAAGCGGTCGTCGCCCTCGTCCACCAGGCGGGCATCGTTACACAGCGCGCCGCCGATGGCGGTCAGCGAGAGCGCGGATTGGGCGGGCGCGCCCAGACTGCGGGTCGGGGAGAATGAACCGCTGCGGTCCATTTCCTCGGTCAGGTCGAGGGCATGGTCGGCCACATCCAGCACGACCACGGTCATGCGGTTCTCGGTCAGCGTGCCGGTCTTGTCCGAGCAGATGACCGTCACCGAGCCGAGCGTTTCCACGGCGGGCAGTTTGCGGATGAGCGAGTTCTGCTTGAGCATGCGCTGTGCGCCGAGCGCCAGGGTGATGGTCACCACAGCGGGCAGGCCTTCGGGCACGATGGCCACCGCCACGCTGACAGCCGTCAGCAGCATGTGACGCAGTTCATCTCCACGCAGCAATCCCAGTACCGCGATGAAGATCGCAATGACCACGCCCGCGATAGCCAGATTCTTGCCGAGCGTGTCGAGCCGTTTCTGCAGCGGAGTCTGGCCTGCGTCGCTCTGTTGGATCAGGTCGGCGATCTTGCCCAACTCAGTTTGCATACCGGTGGCGACGACCAGTGCCAGTCCGCGCCCCTGGGTGACGATGGTGCCCATGTAGGCCATGTTACGGCGGTCGCCCAACGGCAGGACTTGTCCTGAGCCTGTCGAAGGATCGCCCGACAGGGCGGCGCTCTGCTTTTCGACGGGCTCCGACTCCCCGGTCAGCGCGGCTTCCTGAACCCGCAGGTTGACCGCTTCGAGCAGGCGCACGTCCGCAGGCAGGACATTGCCCGCCTCCAATTGCAGGATATCGCCCGGGACGAGGTCCCGCGCCGATAACGGAGTCAGCTTCCCGTCGCGGATGACGCGCACCTCGGGCACGGATAACTTCTTCAGCGCGGCGATGGCCTGTTCGGCGCGGTATTCCTGGATGAATCCCAGAATGGCGTACAGCAGCACGATGGCCGCGATGGCGATGGTGTTCTTCGTGTCGCCCAGCAGGCCCGCCACCACGGCGGCGGCGATCAGGATCAGCACCATCGTGGCGGTGATCTGCTCCCAGAAGATTTTCAACGGCGTACGCCCGCCTTTTTCGACCAACTCGTTGCGACCGTATTTTTCCAGCCGCGCGGCGGCCTCGGCCTGGGTCAGGCCCACCACCTGATCCGAGGCCAGTTCTTTCAGACTTTCATCGACATGAATGAGATGCCAATTCATGAGTTACTCCACATCCATTTCCTTGTTCAGACCGTTCAGGAAGGCGCCGATCTGCGCGCGATAGAAAAAGAGGGCATACGCCAGCATGACCAACGCGCCGCCGATCAGAATGAAGGGCAGGAATTGCTTGAGGTAGTGGCTGATCAACATCCACTCGTGCCCAAGCCAATACCCGACCCCGATCAGTAGTGTACACCAAATGTAGGTCCCGACGAAGGTGGCCGCGAGAAATTTTGGGAAGGGGATGCGTGCCAGCCCTGCAGGGATGCTGACCAGCGTGCGGATCCCCGGGATGAGCCTGCCGATCAGAATCAGCCCCAGCCCGAACTTGTGGACCTGCTCCTCGGCGCGGGCGATGTGGCCCACGTCGATGCGGAACCAGCCCGCGAATTTCTCGATCACCGGGCGGCCGCCCATCCGCGCCACCCAATAGGTGATGGACGCGCCCAGCGCGCTGCCCAGGCCCGCATACAGACCGCCCAGGAAGATGTAGCCCGGCTGGAGGCCATGCCGTTCGATCAGCATCCAGCCCGCGAAGGCCAGGATGACCTCGCTGGGGGTGATGCCGGTGGCGTTCTCGAAGGCCATCAGGCCGAACACGCCCGCCCAGCCGAACTGGTCGAAGACGGTTTGCAGGGTGGAAAGTACGAAGGTCTCGATCTGGTCGAACATGATTGCTCCTCTATCGTGGTGGGCGGCAATAAAAAAAGACCACCGCCAAATTTGGCGATGGTCTTGCCTTTTGTTGGACAGCCGGGAACGAATTCCGTATTGACGACTGCACATCCCGCAAGCGGGCGGCTACTCCCCATCGGAGTGAGGGCAGTATACAAAAGGCGCAGGCGGGTGTCAATGCGGGAACTTAAGAATTTTCTCATCTTGGCTTGCAAAGCCCATCGGCTTGATATATTCTGGAAGTACGCTGCCTCCAGCAATCGAAAGGTGGTCAGGTTGAAGCATCGATTTCATAAGACGATATCATCGCTCGGGTTGACCCTGGCTCTGCTGGGGTTGACCCTGCTGCCTTCCGCTTCTCCCTCGCGTGGACTGCTCTCCGAGATTTGGCCGCTGCCCGTGGACGAGGTTCCCGCCGAGTGCGGCCAGCCCGTGGACCAGGCCTGGGTCCAGAAGGTGAACCGTATCCGCTGGGTGGCGTATTCTCCGCCCAGCCGCGCGGACGAGTCCCAACCCAGCGAGGAGGCCATCTACGCCGACCTGTCCGCGCTCAAGCGGGCGGGCTTCGACGGGTTGATCACCTACGGCGCGATGGGCGTCATGGGCAAGTCATTCCTGACCATCGCGCAGGAACTTGGTTACAAGGGAGTCATCCTCGGCTTGTGGAGCCCTACCAACAAGGCGGAATTCCGCGCCGCGCTCGACGCTGCTGACCTGCCCATCGTGCTGGGGTACAACATCGGCAACGAAGGCCTGTCGGGGCGGCGGGACCGCTACACACTGACCGACCTGTGCGCGGCCATCACGTCCCTGCGCGCCGCGACGGGCAAGCCCGTGGCCACCTCCGAGGATGTCGACACCTACTACCGCCGCCCCGAGTTGTTGAAGGCGGGGGACTGGGTCTTTGCCATCGCGCATCCCTACTGGCATCGGACAAAGGATCCGCTGGCGGCGGTGCAATGGGAGATCGACCAGTACGCCGCCCTGGGACAGCGCACCGACCGATTCATCTTCTTCAAGGAGGTTGGCCTGCCGAGCGATGGCGCGAAGGGCCTGTCCGAGGTCAAACAGGATTTCTATTACCGCGAACTGGCCAGGACCAATGTCCACTTTGCGTACTTCGAGGGGTTCGATCAACCCTCGAAGGATTACACTTCGGTCGAGCTGCACTGGGGACTCTTCCGCGCAGACCTCTCGCCCAAGCTGGCCGCCTGGAGTTTGATGGGCGTGCGCCAGTTCAAGGTCCAATCCGCCGACCCGCTGCTTGGGCGGGACCGCGGCGGGCGGGTGTACCAATCCCTGCTTTCATTTGACTTTGTGGCCTTGCCGGACGGGGCGCGAATCACTTCGATCAAGTTGAAGATTCGCGTGGAACGGACGGTGGGCTACGACCCGCTGAAGAACGGTCAGCGTCTGTCGGTGGATGTGTGCAGGACCAAGCCCGCGCGGATTCCCAGCCTGACCTGTGAGTCGAACGCGGGAACCCTGGGCCGCTTCCTCGGCGACGGCTGGTACGTGCTCGACGTGGATGCCGACGCTCTAAGCGCCATCCAGCCGAGCGGGCAGGCCCAGTTCCGCCTGCGGCTGGTGGGCGCGGGGAACAAGGACGTGCCGCGCTCCTACTTCATGCTCCACGCGGAGAGCCCGATTTTGGTGATTCGCTTCGAGTAAAAAACGCCGCCGGGGACGGCGGCGAAGCAATGAAAAGGGTCCGCAAGTTCTGCGGACCCTTTTGGTTATATTCCGTACACGCCGCCCGCCGTGCGCAGCGCAGAGCGGATCATCAGAAACTCGGTGATGTTCTCGGCGGTGACCAGACCCACCAGCCGTCCCAGGTGAGTGACGGGCAGGGCCTTGGCGCCCGACTCTTGCAAACGCATCAGCGCGCTCTCGACCATCTCGTACGAGTCGACCTCGGGCAGGTTGCCGCGCATCACACCGACCACGGGCGCGGACTGTCCCTGACTCGACAGGGCCGCGATGAAGGCGTCCCGTTCGAGTATGCCGATCACGCGCCCTTCGCCGTCCACCACGGGGAAGTCGTGCTGTGAGCCCGCCAGGATCAGGCCCACCACGCGGGCCAGATTGTCGCGCGGGCTGAGGGTCTGGAAGTCGGTCATCATAGCGCGGGTGACGGGGATGCCGCTGATGGAGTTCTTCATCTGCACCATGCTGGCCTCCTGCGATGCGCCGATCCACACGAAGAAGGCGATGAAGAGCAGGAAGGGATTGTTGAACAGACCCCAGAAGCCCAACAGGAAGGCCATCCCCTGGCCGATGCTGGCGGCGATCTGTGTGGCGCGCACGTAGTCCATGCGCATGGCAAGGATGGCGCGTAACACCCGTCCGCCGTCCATGGGGAAGGCTGGAATCAGGTTGAACAACACCAGCGAGATGTTGACGGTCATCAGGCGTTCGAGGAAGCTGCCCGAGGCGACGGTCAACTGGTTAAGCGGGACCAGGCTATTGGTCAGGAAGAGGTAGGCGAACAACCCCACGGCGATGACCACGTTGACGGCGGGTCCCATCAAGGCGACCCACAATTCCTCGATCGGCTTTTCGGGCATGCGTTCCAGGCGGGCCACTCCACCGATGGGGTAGAGGGTGATGTCGCGGGTCTTGATGCCGTACTTGCGGGCGGTGAGGGCGTGACCATACTCGTGCAGCACCACACAGGCGAACAGCGCGAGGATGAAGAGGATGCCGTTAAAGACCTGGCTCCAACTCTGATGTTCGATCCAGTGGCTGACTCCCACCCAGCCGATCAGCAAGAGAAAGGTGGCGTGGACATACAC
>CAZGFR010000001.1:64348-65460 GCA_964524485.1 uncultured Anaerolineaceae bacterium
CGCTCGTGCGCGGCGGTGACGGTGGCGCGCAGGCGGGCCAGTCCTTCGGGGACAGCGGGCGAGACCACAGGCAGGATGAAGACATCGTGGTGCTGTCCCTCGCGAGTCATGGCGAAGGCCACTTCGTCCGAGCCGCAGATGACGGGCACGATGGCGGTCTCGGTCAACAAGGTGTCGAAGCCCGCAGATTTCAGTCCGCCGATGAACTGCTTCGTGTTGGCGTTGAGTTGCTCGATGCGCCAGGGTTCGTCGAGGATGACCTTGAAGGCCTCGTTGGCGGCGGCGGCCTGCGCGGGCGGCAGGGCGGCCGAGAAGATGTAGGCGCGGCTGGCGTGGCGCAGGTAGTTGATGATCTCCTTTTTCGCGGCCACGTATCCGCCCACGGAGGGGATGGTCTTGCTGAGCGTGCCCATCTTGATGTCGATCACGTCGCCCAGGCCGAAGTGCTCCTCGATGCCCGTGCCCGTCTTGCCAAGCACGCCCACCGAGTGGGCCTCGTCGATCATCAACCAGGCGTTGTACTTCTTGCACAACTCGACCATCTTCGGCAGGTCGATGATGTCGCCGTCCATCGAGAAGACCGAGTCGGCGATGACCAGTTTGGCGGCGCCGTCGGGGATGTTCTTGAGCATGGTCTCCAGGTGAGCCATGTCGTTGTGCTTGAAGCGGCGGAACTCCGAACCAGACATCAGACAGCCGTCGACGATGGAGGCGTGGTTGAGTTTATCCGAGAGGACGTAATCGCCGCGGCCCATCAGGGTCGAGACCACGGTCAGGTTGGTGGCGTAGCCCGAGGTGTAGGTGACGGCGGCTTCGGCGTGCTTGAAGTGGGCGATGGTCTCCTCCAACTCGGTGTGGATGGAGAGAGTCCCCGCCAGCGTGCGGACGCCGTGCGTGCCCGTCCCGTATTTGGCGACGGCTTTCTGTGCGGCCTCGTTGATGCGCGGGTGGCCGACCAGGCCCAAATAGCTGTACGAGGCGTACATGCCCATCACGCGCCCGTTGACGAGTACTTTCATCCCAGGCAGGATCTCCTGCACAGGCTGGTTGTAAAAATAAAGGTCGTTGGCCTTGAGCATCGAGACGCGGTCGGTAAAGGCTTGAATGCGGCG
>CAZGFR010000001.1:65560-90565 GCA_964524485.1 uncultured Anaerolineaceae bacterium
AAAGGTCGTTGGCCTTGAGCATCGAGACGCGGTCGGTAAAGGCTTGAATGCGGCGGGTGACCGCATCATCGGTATGATGTAAATCCATGGAGTTGCTCCTTATGATTCGTGCTTCCCAACGGGTTGGGCTGATTATACCGCGGGCATTTTATGCGCCAGCCAGTTTTTTTAGCTCGTCCTCGCCGATGACCTTGACGCCCAGCGATTGGGCTTTGTCCAGTTTCGAGCCTGGGTTCTCGCCCAGCACGAGGTAGCTGGTCTTCTTGCTGACCGAGTCGGTGACTTTGCCACCATTGGCCTCGACGAAGGCTTTGGCATCCTCACGCGAGAAGGTCGGCAGGGTTCCCGTCACGACGAAGGTCATTCCCGTCAGCGCCCCTTCTTTCTTCTTTCCACTTTCCTCGCCGATTGGCCAGACCCCTGCCTTCTTCAACTTCGACAATATCCGACGGTTTGCGTCTTGCCCGAACCAATCCACGATGGACTCGGCGATATTAGGTCCCACACCCTCGATCTGCTGGAGGTCTTCAGCGCTGGCCTTCGAAAGTACGTCCAGGTTTGGGAAGGTCCGCGACAGGTCGCGCGACATGACCTCGCCCACACCGTGGATGCCCAACGCGGTCAGCAGGCGCGGCAAGGGCTGGGACTTGGAGGCCTGGATGGCGGCAAACAGCTTCTCGGGACGTTTGGGCGGCGCCTTGGGAGCCGACTTTTTCTTCGTCTCCGTGCCTTCCTTTTGTGGGCGGCGCTTGTTGAGTTCCTCGTTGATCGTCAGCAGGTCGCCCACCGACAGGGTGAACAGGTCGGCCACGTCCTTGACCAGGCCCGTCTCGACCAGGATGCCGACGATCTCGGTGCCCAGGCCTTCGATGTCCATCGCGCCGCGCGAGACAAAATGCTCCACGTTGCGGACGAGCTGCGCGGGGCAGGCCGCGTTGACGCAGTACCAGGCCACCTCGCCCTCGAAGTGCTCCACGGGCTGGCCGCAAGCGGGACAATGCGTCGGCGGCGTGTAGACCTTCTCTTTGCCTGTGCGCGCGTCGGTGACGGGGCCGATGATGTAGGGAATGACCTCGCCCGCGCGTTTGACCAGCACACGGTCGCCGATGCGGATGTCCTTCTCGGCGATGAAGTCGAAGTTGTGCAGGGTGGCGTTGCGTACGATCACACCGCCGATCTCCACCGCTTCGAGCACGGCCTTGGGCGTCAGCACGCCCGTGCGGCCCACTTCCACGTCGATGCCCAGCAGTGAGGTGGTCACCTCACGGGCGGGGAACTTGAAGGCGATCGCGCCGCGCGGATCCTTGCCTACGAAGCCCAGGTCCGCGGCCAGACGCAGGTCGTCGATCTTGATGACCATGCCGTCGGCCTCGTAGGGCAGGCTGTCTCGGCCCTCGTTCCAGGTCTCGGTGTAGGCGATGGCCGAGTCGATGTCGTCGAAGCGGCGCGCCACATCCGTGACGGGGAAGCCGAGCGCCTTGAGATAATCCAGAATCTCCCATTGCGAGGTGGGGATGGGTCCATCGGCGTACACGATCTGATAGACCAGCAGCGTGATCGGGCGGGAGGCCGTCAGCGCGGGATCGAGCTGGCGCAGCGATCCCGCCGCCGTGTTGCGCGGGTTGAGATAGGTCTTCTCGCCCGCCTCGGCCAGCTTTTGATTCAACTCCTCGAATTCCTGGTTGGGAATGAAGGCCTCGCCTCGCACGACGATGTGGTTGGGGACGGATACTTTCGAAGTTTGAGAAACGGGAATCTTTAACGGGATCGCCCGCACGGTCCGCAGGTTTTGGGTGATGTCTTCGCCCACCTCGCCGTCGCCGCGCGTCGCGCCCTGGACGAAGACTCCGTCGCGATAGTGCAGGACCACGCTCAGGCCGTCGATCTTCGGCTCGACCACGAACTTCGCCCGCTCGACGCGATCATCCAGTTTGCGGACGCGCTCGAACCAGGCGCGCGCATCCTCCGCGCCGAAGGCATTGGCCAGCGAGAGGATCGGCGCGGGATGACGTACCTTCTCGAAGCGGTCGGCGGGACGGGCGCCCGCACGCTGGGTGGGCGAATCGGGCGTGACCCACTCGGGATGTTCCGCCTCGATGGCCTTGAGTTCGTTCGTCAGGCGGTCATACTCGAGGTCGCTGATGATGGGCGCATCCAGCACGTGATACCGATAATTGTGCTCATGCACCTGCTGTTTCAACTCTTCGTAGCGGGATTTTGTGTTCATGAAAATAATTATAGCCGATTGACCTCGACTCGTTCCCGTTGTACACTGTTCCCATGCCGCGACCCGACCCCGCCCTTCGCCCCGCCGACCTGCTCGATCTGGACGCCGACGAGCGCTCCATCCTGCTGGCTTGCATCCGCCGCGGAAGATGGGTCCGCTCGGGGCGGGTGGATGAGTCAGCGCTGAAGCGGCTGGTCGCGCGCGGGTGGTTGTCGCAGGCCGAAGAGGGCGGTGAGGCGGTCTATCGTGTGCGCTGGGGCAGGCGCTCCACCCATGATCTGGGCAAGGTGGACCTACGCCATCAGGCCCTGCTGCGATCCCTGTCCGCCAGCCGTGATTTGCCCGAGCCGACCGAACCGCCCACCCAGCCTGCCGCGGTGCGCAAACGCCAGACCTTGATCTTCCTCCTGAGCCTGGCCATTGTCAACTCGTTGGTGCTGGGCGTGCTGGACGTGGTGGCGGTCTCGGGCTTTGTGGAGACCCTCAATACCCGCAACCTGCCCTGGCTGTGGACGGTGGAGATGTTGATTGGCTTGGGCTTCTCAGGCTTCTACCTGCAATCCATCGACCGCATCCCGCGCATGAAATTGGTCCACTGGTTGTTGGGCGGGTTGGCGGCGTTGTACGTGATCTTTGCAGGGCTGTTCGTGCTAGGCGTATCCACGCGCATTACCTTCCCCTTGCTCTACCTCATCTATACCCAGCAGGCCATCCTCTTCCCCATGGCGTTCTGGAATCTGGCCAACGACGCCTATTCGTTGGTGGAATCGCGGCGGGTCTTTCCGTGGCTGGCCTCGGGCGAGATGATCGGACGCCTGATCGGATACGCCCTCTTCAGCCTGCCCGGGCTGGTGGGGATCACCCGCCTGGAATCCTTTCTGACCGACAGCCCGGGCCTGCTCCTGCTCGTCAGCGCGGGACTCTTCCTCCTCAGCCTGCTCCAGTCCCTGCGGACGGTCACCCCCAGCAACGACCGCGCGGGCGCGGTTGGCAAATCGCTGCGCGAGAGTTTCACCGAGGCGTTCGAGACCGTGCGCGAGGTGCCGTTGTTTCGTCATCTGGCGGTCACGTCCACGCTGGCATGGACGGCGTTGATCCTGTTGTGGTATCTCTTTTATCAGGCGCTCGACCATCAGAGCGCCGCCATGGATAGTTTTGCGTTGGGCTATAGCCTGTTCAACATCGCGTCGCTGGTCCTGCCGCTGCTGATGCAGTGGCGGCTGACGGGTCATCTGCTGAAGATCGTCGCGCCCAGCGATGTTCCGCTTGGGCTGCCGCTGGTGATTCTGTTGGGTGTCCTGGTGGGGCTGCTCTTCCGCAGCGACGCGGGCATGGTGGCGGCCATCTTCCTGCCGATGATGGCGTACAACGCCTGGGATGTGCCCGCCCTGCAGGCCCTGCAAAACCTGGTCCCCGAAGAACGCCGCGGACGGGTGCGCGCTTTGCTCAGCAATTACTCGTACGCCCTGGGAATCATCATCGGCAGTACCCTGTTGGGAATCTTGCTGCTATTCGAGCGGATGCTCCCGCTGGAAATCTTCCGCCTGTTGACGTTGATGCTGGCACTGATGGCCGCGCTGGGATCGGTCACTGCCGCGCTATGGGCGCGCTCGACCTACGAGGAGAGCCTGCTCTCGTGGCGGCTCACCCGCCGTCAGCGCACGTCGGATGTGTTGAAGAAGTTGGATTTTTGAAAAGAGCCAGGCAAGCGCCTGGCTCTTTTTTTGACTACTGATTGTCATCGGTCTTTTTCCATACTCCCATGCCGGGACGCATCAACGGGCGGGTGGAAGCGCTCATGCGTGTCTCGTAGAAGACCTCGTCTGAGTTGGAGTAGGGGGATAACTGAAACAGATTGCGCTTGACCAGCAGGTCGGCCAATTGACGCGCCTGCTCGGGGGTGATCTCCAAATATTTGCTCAACTGGGTCAGGGAGACACGTCCCACCCGCAGCGCCATGTTCAACGTGGACAGGATCGGCTCGGGGAAGCTGTTCACGTCGGTGGGGCGCAGGTCGCCCTTTTGATCGCGCAGGTGCTTGCAGAATTCGTCGAATTTTTTCTTGTCCATGGCAGTCTCGCAGGAAGTTGTCAGGCTTTGACCATCTCGACGACGCGGCGCAGGCCGAGGGTCACAGGATGGTCGGGATAACGCAGGGGGAAGATGTCCGCGCTGGCGAGGGTCATCATCTCGTCGGCATGCGGCAGGATGGCGCCCACTTCCGCGCCGTAGGTCTGCTCCACGCGCGAGCGGACCTCGTCGAGGTCGAAGGCTTGCGGTACCTTGTTCACCAGCAGGATCATGCGCGGGACCTCAAGCTTGCGGGCCACATCCACGGTGACGGCCGTGCCTTGATAATCCTGCTGGTCGGGGCGCAGGAGGATGACCAGCACGTCCGAGATGGCCAGCGAGAGCAAAGTCTCTTCGCCGAGGCCCGGGTGAGTGTCGATCAGCAGGTAGTCCAGCGCCAGCTCGCGGATGACGTTGCGGAAGCCTTCGTTAAGCAGGTTCACGTCGTAGCCTTCGCGCAGGATGCGGGCGATCTCTCCCGCCTTGATGCTGGAGGGGATGAGGAAGACGCGTCCCTTGACGTCTTGCAGGTGAGAGGTCACATCGTGGGCGGCTTCCTTGATGGAACACTTGCCCCACAAATAATCATTGAGCGAGTGGGCGGAACCCGTCTCGACGAAGTTGAACAGCACATGAATGCCCGGGGACTGGATGTCGGTATCCACCACGCCGACGCGGGCGCCTTCCGCAGCCAGCAGGGCGGCCAGCCCCGCGGTTGTATTGGATTTGCCCGTTCCCCCGCGGAACGAATGGACGGAAATGATCTTCGACATCAGCCTGCTCCCGTGGAAATTCTCTCGGTTACGGAATAATTATAGTGTAGACGATGGGAAAGGCAACCCACGTCAACGATTCAGCAAGGTTTATTCGGAGCGCTTGGCGCGCAGTTCGCGGGCCTTGTCCTGCAATTGTTTGAAGTAGGGGGTGTCGGTGATGTCGGCCACGGCAGCGTCGCGGCGGGATTGGTCGATCTCGATGCGCAGTTTGGCGATCTCCTGACGCAGTTTCTCTTCACGGATGTAGCCGTCCAGCGCGGCGGAGGCCAGCAGCACCAGCGCATCAAGGACGCTGTCGTCGCGGAAGGGGGAGACGCCGTCCATCTCGTCATCCCTGGCGTTGATGAGTTGCAGCACGCCGATGACCTTGCCTGAAGCGCCCTCCAGCGGCAGGGTCAGAAAGGACCGGGAGCGGTAGCCCGAGTGGGCGTCGAAGTCGCGCGTGCCCGAGAAGTCGAAACCCTCCGCCTGGTAGGCGTCCTCCAGGTTCACCCGCTGACGGGTAAGGGCGGCGTAGGAGGCCACGTTGGCGCGGTTTTCGGAACCGTCGGCATTGTACAGGCGGACAGGCTCGAACGAGATCGGTTTGCCGCTGGTGCCGCCCATCTGCAATCCCAGCGAGGTGTTGCGCAGGATGACGAAGCGCAGCAGGTCTTCTTCCAACAGATACAGCGTCCCCGCGTCCGCGCCCGTGACGGATTGCGCCTCGACCACCAGCGTTTCGAGCAGGCGGTCGAAATCCTTTTCGGCGGAGAGCGCCACGCCTACAGGGATGACGCGCTGGAGCAGTTTCAGTTGACGGTCGCGCGAAGACACGCCGCGCGCCATCGTGTCCACGGCGCGGGCCAGTTCACCGAGATCGTCCGCCGTAAACAGAGGCTCCAACAGGGCGGGGGTGTACTCCCCGTCCTTGACGGCCTGGATGGCTTGCACGATCCTGTCGAGGGGTTGAGAGTGGGAAGAGGACATAAGATTCAAAAGAAGTGTATCACTAAATAAAACCGCGAAGCCACAGCGGACCATCTCGTCTGCTGGGCTTCGCGGTTCATCGGCTGAGTTCGTGGATCAACCAGGCAGGCCGCCTCCGCGCAGCACGCTCAACAGGGCGTTCATCATCTTGGTGCGGTATTCGGTGGCGGCGGCCACATTCTGCTGGTGCACTTCGAAGACGGACATATCCACTTCCAGCTTGGACTCGCCCTTTTGCATCGGAACGACGGTCTGACTGTCGCCGTCCAGTTTGATGATGGTGCGGGCGGCCAGTTTGGCCTGGTCGAACGAGGGTGCGCCAAGTTCCACGTATTGGGTCTCGACGGCCATCTCGGCCGCATCTTCCACGTACTTGGCGATCTTTTCTGCGGCGTTCTTGAGCGCCTCACGCATTTCACTAGCCATTCGTTCCTCCTTGGGTCAGGGTTTGATAGGATTTGATCTGTGCAAGAATATCGGTCACGTACTTCCACGCCGCAGGCAGGGCCAGTACCGCGCCCGCGGGCGTCGTCAACAACAGGGAGAGTTTGGCCGCGCCGCTCGTCACGGTGGAGAACATGCGCAGGCGCAGCGCGCGTGACTTGACCGCCACCTGCAGCGCGCGGCGGTGAATGGCCAACTGGGCCGCGTCCGCGCCTTCCAGCCAGAGGGTGTCGCTGTCACCGCCCCAGCCGACGGTCGTCCGTGCCAGGAGTTGACCCTCGACGTTGGTCTCGACCCAGGCGAAGTGCAGCACCTCGCGTTGAAGCTGGCCGAGGAAAGCCTCGAACTGGACCCTGGCCTGTTCCCACGCCTCGGAGGCGAAGTCGAACGCCCCATAGGATACCGGCCGCCCCTGCTCGATGGAGCGGGCGTGATCGAGCAGCGAGAGCAGATCCGCCTCGGGCGATTCTGCTTCGACGCCGAAGGAGGCCGCATCGAACGAGACGCCGCGCGGCTGGGATGTGGTGATCGCATCCAGGCGGGCAGGGACTTCGTCCAGCGCCGACTCGGCCGCCGAAATCTGCGCCTCGGCTTCGGCCAGCGCCTGATCCGCTTCGAGCGGGTCGGCGGGCAGGCTGACCTTCCACACGGGCGCATCGGGCGGCGTGGAAGACTCTCCCGCCGCAAACGAGACCGACGCGGGCGCGCCCGCCTGCCACGGCCCGATCAGGCCGACAGGTTCATCGTTGGGAAGAGTGAGTTCGAAGGTCGCGGGCATTTATCCCTTGGGCGTGAAGATGCTGGCCAGGCTGCCTGCCGCCGAGACGATGGTCTTCATCAATTCGGCGCGGCTCTCCTGCGCCTGCTTGACCATGTCCATGTGAATGGACCACACGGCGGTGTCCACTTCGCCGTCGGTCTCGGGCACACACACCAGCGTGTCGCCGTCGATGTTGACGCGCGTCATGGCGCGCAGGCGGGCGTCGCCGCCGAACTGACCCTTGTCATAGGTCACGGCGCCGATGTTCTCGCTGACGTAGGTGCGGACTTCCAGGCTGGTGGCATCGTCGAGGGCCTGGCTGAGGTAATCGCCGAGCCGCTGCACGAACTTTTGCGTGGCGTCGGCTAATTTGCCCTGGCTCTCCGCGTTGAAGAGGCCGTAATTCGCCACGGGCGCTGATTCCGCCTGGGGTGCGGAGACAGGTTCGGGTCCAGAGGCGACGGGCGTTTCTTCTTTCGAGAAGTCGGGCATTTCGGGGATGTCTGCAGTGGGACGGGAGGTGCTCATGGGGTGTCCTTTCTCAGGCCATCAGTTTGACGAAGGGATCGCCCAGCACCACGTAGTTGCGGGCGTCGTTGTTGGCGGTCCACAGGCCTGCCAGGTCGGCGGGCGCGACCTTCTTGCCGAACTCCATCTCTTCGAGGGTGGAGGTCAGGTCCGAAGAGAGTTCGGCGTAGCGGCCGTTGAAGTATTCGAAGGCGTAGCCGATGGGGTAGCCGTCGAACAGACGCTTGAGGGCGCTCTCGAAGACGGCGCGCTGTGCACCCGCCTTGCCCCACGAGAACGAGTAGCCCCAGGCGCGCTCCACATGGCCGATGACGGCCAGCGCGCCGCCCTTGGGATGCGAGAGCATGCGCTGCGGGAGTTTGGCGAGGAAGTTCTTCGGGGCGATCTCGCCGCGCTGCTTGAAGGCCTGCTTGGAGAAGTCGTCCATTTTGGGTGTGCCCGCGCCGTAGCAGGCAAAGAAAAAGGCCACCAGCCCGAAAAGGGTGGCGTTGTCGGCCAGATCGTCGGCAGCGAAGTAGAAATCCTTGCCGATGGCCTTGCGCCACTCCTTTGGCCCGGGCCAATCCTGACAGAGCAGCGCGCCCTGGTTCGTGAGTTGGAGCGGGTCGCCGTTGGGGAAGCCCATGCCGTGGCTGGCGGTAAAGAGCAGGGCCGGGGTGTCGTTTCCGCCCAGCACGTTGGCGAGGTCGGCCTTCCTGGCCTTGTCGCCAAGGAAGGTGGAGAACTTCCAGCCCTTTTGCCCCTTGGCAAAGGTATCAGCCAGCGGCTTGACAAGCTGCTCGGCGCTCATGTTGGTGGCCACGTCGTCCTTGTTGGAGACGCCGAAGAAGGCGGCGGACTTGCCGAGGGAGATTTTCTTCTTTTCGGCATTGACCACGCTGTTGGCGTAGTTCCAGTATTCCTCGGCCTTGTCGAAGTAGATGCGGCCGACGGCATGCTGCACATCCAACTGGGTCTGGAAGCGGTAGGGGACCTGTTCGGGGTCGCCGACGATCAGCAGGTAGTAGGGCACGATCTCGGGGTCCACGGGGCCGGGTCCCGCACCGTGACGGGTGAGCCACTCATCCTTGCTCTCGTACATCTCGCCCGGTTTGAAGCGATAACCTTCGGGACCGCTATACTCCTTATAGAGTTTGCCCGCCAGCGCCTTGCGCCAGTCGAGCAGGGGCTTGAGCGCCTTGACGATGGTGGGGTCCACGTTGTAGGGGAAGATGACGCCCCAGCCCGCGGAGGCCAGGTCCTTGTAATCGGTGCCCTCCTTGGCGGCGTAATCGGCCTTCTTATTCTTGTTGGTGTCGGCATATTGCGCCCACCAACGTTTGAGCGCCTCGGCTTCTTCCGCGTTGCGCGGCTCGCCTGTGATGGCGGCCGCCATCGTATCAGGTTCCACCGGCGGGATGAGGTAATTACCTGTGGTCGCGTCGATGCCGTTGAATACCAGTTGATCGGTCATGGAATCACCTTTCTTCGATTAAGGGAGGGTCTGGTCGGGCTGACAGAAACCCGCCTGCCCCGGGGCGTTGAAGCCGAAGGGTGCATGGCAGGTATTATCCACGCCTGCCAGGGCCTTGAGCGGATAGTACTTGAGCAGTTCGCGCAGAGGCGATCCCGCCTCCAGGAACGTGAAGTGGTCGTTGTAATCGAACCAGGCCGGCTTGAAGGCGTCTCGGCTGGCCCAGGCTGTCCACGAGAAGACCGGGTCGCTGGCGATGACGCTGCGCTGGAAGGCGATCTGGATGCTGTTCGGGTTGTTGGGCGAAATGCGCGACCAGGCCAGGTCGGGCGCGTCGCCATTGCCCTGGTCGAAGACCAGCACCTCGTAGCCATCGCCGAGCTGCGGCGGGTCGGACACGTACGGGATGCCGTTGCCCACGTCGCCGTTCTTGTCGTTCCAGATGCGCACGCCGTTGGTGGACCAGTCCTTGCCGGGCGCCAGGGTGGTGATGAAGTAGTCGCCGCGGCCGTCCACATCCAGGTCCAGTTCGATGCCGTAGTTGCCGGTCAGCCCATCGCCGCGCGGTCCCGCCATCGTGATGGTGACGTAGACCCACTCCTTATCCTGTGAGAGGCCGGCGTTGAGGATGTCGATATCCGGGTAGTAGATGTTCATCTCGCCGCCGTTGAACGGGCGCTCGAAGATGTTGAGGTCGTATTCGTCGCCGCCGTTGGCGCGCAACTCGCTGGCGAAGACCGAGGAGTTGTTGTCCAGCAGGAAGCTCTCAGGCGAGGCGGGGACCTCGTTGGGCAGCTTGAGTTGCACCGCCGCTGGGCCGGGCGGAGCCTCCACGGGCAGGCCCGAATCGGACGGGCAGGCCGCGTTCAGGTACTGGCGGCACTCGTCTTCGGAGAACTCGCGCGTGGTGCGTTGCCCAGCGAGTTTGATGAGTTCGTCCAGCGCGAGAACATAGGAGCGCACCGTGCCGTCACGCCCGCCGCTGTAGAGGTATTTCCCATCGGGGCTCATCTTTACACTATAGATGCGATCGGTGTGACCATAGGTTTGGAGTTTGACCGTGCGGTCCTCTAAGTCCCACAATGTGCCGATTCCGTCCGCGCCGCCGGTGTAGAGGAATTTTCCATCTGTGCTGAAGGTCAGGTCGAAGATGGTGTCGCCTCGTCCGCGGATGGGGGCCTGGAATTGGCCCCAACGGGTCGGGTTCATGTCCCAGAGGATGACGCTGCCATCGTCGCCGCTGGAAGCCAGCCACTTTCCGTCGGGACCGAAAGCCACGGTTTCGACGATGTCGGTGTGGCCGCTGAGCGTGGTGAGGGGTTTGCCGGTCTTCGTGTCCCACAGCACGATGACTTGTTCGTAATAGCCGACCGCCACGACCGCGCCATCCGGGCTGTAGGCCAGGCTGTAGGCCGGGCCCCAGGTGGAGGGCAGGTCGAAGATCGGGTTGCCGCTCGCGGCGTCCCAGATCTTGACCGTCCCGTTTCCGTCGCCGCTGGCGATGCGGCTGCCATCCGGGCTGTAGGCCAGGGTTTCCACGGGGGCGGTGTGTTCGCCAAAAGCCAGCAGTTGATTGCCACTGGCTGCATCCCAAATGCGGACGGTCTTGTCGCGGCTGGCGGTGGCCACCTTGCTGCCGTCCGGGCTGAAGGTCACATCTTCGATGTTGTCGGTGTGGCCGGTCAAGGTGGTGATCAACCGCCCGGAGACCGTGTTCCACAGGTGGGTCAGGTTATCCTTGCCGGCCGTGGCCAGTTGTTTGCCGTCCGGGCTGATGGCGATACTATGGACGCTGTCGCGGTTGTCGTAGGTGAGCAGTTCGCGGCTGCCTTCGGGCGAGATGTTCCAGATGCGGACGGTCTTGTCCTTGCTGGAGGTGGCGATGCGCTTGCCGTCCGGGCTGATGGCCAGGCCGTAGACCTGATCCTTGTGACCCACCAACGTCAGGCTGGGCCGTCCGTAGGTGGTATCCCAGAAGCGGACGGTGCGGTCGGCGCTGACGGAGACGATGTTCGAGCCGTCCTTGGTGAAGGCGATGGCATAGACCCAGTCGCGGTGGCCGGTGATGGTCAGCACCTGGGGCGTGGCGGGCACGCTGATGTCCCAGAGGATGATGGAGCGGTCCTCGCCGCCGGCCGTGGCCAGACGTTTACCGTCCGGGCTGAAGGCCACGCTGTTGACGTAGCCGGTGTGCCCCGCCAGGCGGAAGATCGGGCGGCGCGTGTTCGCATCCCAGACGATGGCCAGCGAGTCGGCGCCCGCGGTGGCGATGCGGGTTCCGTCGCGGTTGAAGGCCACCGCCTGGACGTCGTCGGTGTGGCCGCCCGTCAAGGGCTGGGAGGTGTTATCCACGATGTTCCAGATCACGGCCACGCCGCCCGTCCCGCCGGTGACCAGACGGGTGCTATCGGGGCTGAAGGCCAGACCCCACAGCACGTCGTTCCCAACCTGCAGGGAGTTGACCTTGCTCAGGTTGTTGGCATCGTACAGGACGACCTGTCCATCGCCGGTGGTGACGGCCAGCAATTTTCCGTCCGGGCTGTAGGCCACATAGGTTACGCCGTAACCGTCTTCAGCGGGGGTCAGCACTTGCAGCGATTTGATCAGCCTGCCCGTGACCGTGTCCCAGACTTTGAGCGTACCTTCGTTGCCCGCCGTGGCGAGACGCTGTCCGTTCGGGCTGAAGGCCGGACTCCAGACCGTGCCCAGGTGGGTGATCGAGTCAGTGGCAGAGATGGATGGGTCGTGCAGGACATGCTCCACGCGCATCGCAGGCAGAGCCTGACGCAGGGCGTCCTCCACCTGGCCAATGGCGCTCTGCATCTCGGGCTGAGTCAGGTCCACACCCTGCGTGGCCTGCAAGGCCAGGCGGATGCTCAACTCCGGGTCCACGGCCAGGTTGCTGACCGACTGGGCGGCCAGTTCGCGCAGGTGGGCGATTTGCAGGTTGATATTGGCGATCTGTTCCTTTTGGTAGGCCAGCGCTTCCTTTTCCTTGGCGATCTTCTCCTGGTCGTTGGCGCGCTGCGCCTCTTTCTTGGCGATGGCCTCCTGCGCCGTGGCGCGGGCGGTCTCCTCTTGGGCCTGGAAGAAGAAATATAGTGCGGCCAAAGCCAGCACGGTCATCAGCACGGCTGCCCAGCGGATGAGCAGGTTGGTGCGGTGTTCGCGCAACTGATTCTGGTATTCCTGCTTGCAGGCGGCCAGGAATTCCTGCTCGGCGGGCAACACCTCGTCGGGATGAGCCTTGGCCCACTCTTCAGCGTCGAGGTAGGCGCGTCCGCGCAGGAGCAGCGACTCGGGCCGCCCCTGGTTGTTCCACAGGTCAGCCTGGCGCTGGAAGACGTTGAGATTCTCGACGAACCAGTTGGCATTGTTGCGGCGGATGGGGCGCGTGAGGCGGTCGTGGGCCAGTTCGAACCAGACGGCGTTACCGCGTTTGTCGGCGCGGACGAGATAGGCCTCCTGCAGCATCTTGATGGCCTTGTTCGACAGGCCGCCGCTGGCTTCGGGCTCCATCAACACCTGTCCGCGGATGCCGTTGACGGTGATGAGCTTGCGGTCGAACCACTCGCGGACCTGGCGTTCGCTCACACCCGCGTCGGCGGCCACGCTGCTGGCGTGGAAGGCGTAATAGTCGCCCAGGGCGTCGTCAATGTTGCCCGCCTTGGCCACGTCCTCCACGGTGACGGTCTTGCGTCCGCCCAGCGTGCCCCATAGGCGGCGGCAGACCACCTGCAACTGGACCGGCTCGACGTACAGGCCGAGCTGTTCGAGAGCGGACCCGTCGGCCTGCTGCACGCGGATGCGGCGCAGGTCGTCCACCAGTTTCGAGGCAGCCTCGTTCTCGAATTCCACGCCCTTGTCCTTGGCGGGATTCTGGATGGCCTCAATGGCGGAGCGGGCATCGAGGAAGTCGAGGCGGTAGGTGACGTTGAAGCGGTTGGGGATCGGGCGGTTGTACGGCTCGAGGGCGGCCAGGTAATCTTCGCGAATGGCGAACAGCGCCCACAGGTTGCGGTCGCGCAGCATCTCGCCGAGTTGACTCGCGAACTCGAGCTTGGCGTCGCGGTCCACGGCGCTGACGCGTACCAGCTCCTCGAACTGGTCGAACACGATGAAGAGCGAGTTGGCGGGATCGTAATCCTGCACGTGCGGCATGGCCCGCTCGGGATATTCCTTCATGTACTGGGCCAGCGTCTTGCCGAGCAGGTCGCTGGGCGCGTATTGTGACTTGACGGGCAGTTCGCCTTCGAGCGAGCGCATCACGCTGAAGACGTAGCGGTTGAACCCGGGCTGGCCTGCCATGCCGTCGGGCGGCTCCATGTTGACGCGCACGGGCGGCAGCACCCAGAATCCCTGGTCGTGCATCTGCGGGACCAGACTGGCGTTGATCAGCGAACTCTTGCCCGCGCCCGAGGGCGAATGCAGCAGCACGATGCGTTCTGCGATGACCAGGTCGAGCAGTTCGGCGCTTTCGCGCGAACGGCCGTACAGGCTCTCACCGGTCTGGAAGGAACGCGGCCCCACGTAGGGGTTGGAACTGGATCGAAGGTTGGTGGCGGTGGATGACATGGTCTCTCCTTATCCCGTCACGTTCATTTGCGAAACGAGCTCACGAATGAAGTCCCCCGACTGGCCCCAGAAAATGCTGATCGAGTCATCCTCAAAGTAATCCTCCAGGTATTCGCGCGCGCGGCGCGGATCCAGGTTGTGGATCTCGTCAGGGTCCACCTGCACGGCGATGTGGGCGTAGCGGCTGCGGCGTCCGCCGCCCTGCAGGTTCATGATCGAACGGAAGAAGATGCGGAAGGCCCAATCGTCCAGTTGGAAGCCGAGGAACATCAGGGCGGCATCCGTCAGGGCGCGGCGCACCACAGGCGGGATCAGGTCCTTGTTGCTGGTCACGCCGATCAGGAATTCGAAGTAATCGTCCTCGGTCAGTACCAGCGATTCAGGAATGCTGAAATGGCCGAAGAGATGATAGACCAGCGGACGTTCGGGGGTGGGACGATATTCGGGTTCCTTGTCGTAGATGGATGTCGCGTCGAAGCGGTCGCTCCACGGACAGATGACCATCTGCGGGTCGGCGCCCGCCTCCTTGAGCGCGTCGGACATCATGTTGTCGTAGTTGGTGGTGATGTAGATGGGGAGCTTCAAGCCTGCCAGCACCTTGTGATGTTCGGTCGGGTCCTTGGCGCGCAGGGTCTTGCCGCCCAGTGAGAGCAGGTCGAGGATGGAAGCCTTCTCGCCCTTGAGTTCGTCCGTCAGGTCGGCGCTGAAGCGGGATTGGACGTGCTCGCGGATGACGTTCTCCAGTTCGAGCAGCAAGGTGCTGGCCGACTGGTCGATGGACAGGTATTGCGTCACCTGCGGGAGGGCGTCGCGGTAGAAATGCGCCAGGGGATAGCGGTACTTTTCGGCCAGGTTCAACGCCAGATCCCGCCACGAGCCGAGCAGCGGCTCGTACAGCCCCGCGCCGATGATGGGCGTGCATTTGCCCGCCTGCAGGCTGGTCAACAGCGACGGCCACTTCTTGAAGTCGCTGCCCTCCTCGCCGAAGCCGGGCGTGTACCAGATGCGTCCGCTGCGCAGGCGCATGAACAGCACGGGCATCCAGAAATCGGACGTGTCGCGCACTGTGCCGCGCGCCACCGACATGGCGCGGTCCACCTGCCCGTCCTTCTCCAGTTCTTCGAAGAAGACGGGCATGAACCTGGCGATCGTGTCCATGCTGACGCTGCCCTGCATGGCAACCACGGCGGGCACGCCGCCTTCGGCCAGTTTCGGACCGAGGGCCTGCAGCGCCGCCCCCGCGCCTTGTCCCGCGCTCTGGCAGGAGGCCAGCACCACCAGCCGGGGTTGGTTGTCCAACTCGCGGATGCGGGTGGCCAGGTCGTAGCCTGAGACGCGCGCCACCGCGCCCGACTCGTCCTCCAGCCACAGCCAGGGTTCTTCCTTGACGAAGGAGCCGTGCGCCACGAGGTAGAGCACGTCCACGCCTTCGCGCAGGCGCGCGATGATATTCTCCAGCGTGCAGCGTTCGCCGGGCTGGGAGGGCAGCGCCGTGGAGGGGATGTCCTTCAACGCGGCCTGGGCGCGCGCCAGTTCCCCGGGCACATCCACGGCAGCCAGCGAGTACTGGTCCAACCCGCTGGGATTCGCCAGGGCGATGATGGCCTTGAGGCTGCCCTTCGAGCGCAGCTTGACGGGACGCCAGTCCAGGCTGCTGAGGTAGCGCGAGAAGAAGACCTGTTCGCCGGTGAAGAGCGTGGCCTTGTCGTTGGCGGGATCGCGCAGAGTCTCCCAGAACAGGCTGTTCAACTCGAGCGCGCTCGGGCCGATGGTCAGCCGCACGCGCAGGGGGGATTTGGCCGTCTGGGCGCTGGTGCGCGCCTGCAAAAACGCCGACAGGAGGTCCTTGTCGGCGAAGAGACTTTGGGTGAGGTCGGCGCCATAGGCAGCCGGGTTCCCAGATTTTTTGAGCAGGTCCTGAAAGTCGAATTGCACCATCACCGGCCGCCCCTGCCCAATGCGGATGTCCGCATCGCTGCCGGGCTGGCTGAAACGCATCTCGACCGTGTACGCGCCCGCCTCGCGTTGGTGCAGGCCTAGTTCGAGGTCAGCGAAATCTGTCAAAGCATGCTCCTGAGGGGATCAGACGTCGTTACGCATCCGCGGGCGCGGAACTGGGGGCGGGGTCTTCGGGGCGTTCGACCACAGCCCAGGCGGCCACGTAGCCTTCGTCGCCGGCCACGTCGCGGACGTGGATCCAGTCGCCCACGCGGCCGATCTTCGGCGCGGCCATATCGGGCGGCTCGATGGCGATCAACTCCGCGCCGAGCGGCAGGCGCTTGATGAGCGTGGACTCGGCCACGTACGGTTCGGCGCGCAGGGCCAAGTCCTCTTCCTCGGTGCGGAGCAGGACGGGCAGCGGCTCGCCGCCGACGGCGAAGGAGGGCGGCTGGGTCTGGCGCTGATCCTTTGCGCCGAGGGCGGTCAGCCCCGAGACGACGGTCACGTACCAGGCGGCAATCATGCCCTGCGTCCCTGTCACGTCCTGGGCGCGCAGCCACTCATACATCACGCCGACCTTGCGGCGCACGTCATCCTGCGAGTCGAGCACCTTCAACTCCGCGCCGATGGGCAGGCGCTTGAGCAGGCTGGCGTCGGTGGTGTCGGGCTTGGAACGCAGGGCCACCGCGTCGGTGGTGGTCTTGATGACCACGGCATCGGCCGGGATGGGCGCCTTGGCGGGCGCGGCGGGGGGAGTTTGTTTCTGCAGCGAGACGTACCAGGCGGCCACGTAGCCCTGGGTCCCGTCGGCGGCCTTGACCGGCAGCCACTGATTCATCTGTCCGACCCTGGCCTTGGCGTCGGCATCCGTGGTGAGCGGTTTGAACTCGGTGTTCATCGGCACGCGCTTGAGGAGGGTGGAGTCGTTGGCCAGCGGCTGCGAGCGGATGGCCAGGTCGTCGGCGTTGGCGTAGACGGGGAAACTGGCGGCCACGCCCTTGTCGAGGTTGGGCGGCGGGGGCGGGGTGACCCTGCCCGTGGGGCCGTCCAGCCACAGGGCGGCTTGGATGATCTGGGCGGGCTTGCCGTTGAAGGCGTAGCGCGAACCCGTCAGCGTGACCTCCTTCGGGTCGGGCGGATAGGTCCACGGGTCCTGGAGGACGTAGTCATCGCCCTTCTTGGCGGTCAGCACGATCCAGTGGTTTTGCAGGCCCGCGTTGGGGGAGTAATCCACCTCGACGATGACGGGCTTGCCCGCCGCAAGGGAGGAGTCGATCTCGGCCAGCGGCGCGGGCTGGTTCTGGCATTCGATGTAGTTGGTCTGACGCATGCCGGGCACGGCATTGCCGATGTAGACGGGCATGAGGAAGGCCCCCTGAAAGGCTCCCACGGCGCGCATCTTTTCGTTCAACTGCTCGGGCGTGAGCTCGATGCCGTAGGCGCTGCACACCATGCTCAGGCTGGTGAGCAGGCAGCCGTAACTGCCGATGGTGCTTTGCTTGTCGGTCCCAAGCAGTTGAGCCTTCCACTTGGGATCCTGTTGCGAGAACTGCTTGAGCGCGGCCATCTTTCCTCCAAGATGTGGATTAGAATTCGGCCCCGAACGGCACGGGTGGGGGTAAAGAAATTATACAATAATTCTCGTATTTTCCGTCTTGGGAAAGTTGGTCTTTTGAAGTCTCCCATACAAAATAACAAAATTGTGATCCGTATGCTCACAGGCCGAACAACAGCATCAGGTCGTTGACGTTGGTGCCGCTGGGTCCAGGTTTCAGCAGGTCCCCCAGCGCGGCGAAGTAGGCGTAGGAATTGCTCTCGGCCAGATGGGATTCGGCGCTCAACCCGAGCGACTCGGCGCGTGCGGCGGTCTCGCCCGTGGTAACGGCGCCCGCCGCGTCGGTGGGGCCGTCCTCGCCGTCGGTGGCGACGGAGACGAACAGCACATCCCGCAGCCCGCGCAGGGACTCGACCGCGCCGAGGACGAGTTCCTGGTTGCGGCCGCCGCGTCCGCTGCCGCGCAGGGTGACGGTGGTCTCTCCGCCCGCCAGCAGGCAGAACGGCCGCGCGCGCGACGCGGCCGCCTCGCGCAGCGTCTCGGCCAGGCGGCGTCCGACCTCGCGAGCTTCGCCCTGTAACCCCGAGGCAACGACCTGCGCGTCGAAGCCTTCGATCTCGGCCTGACGCTGCGCGGCGCGCAAGGCGAGGTCGTTGCTGGCGATGACGTGGTTCTGGACCCGCGCGAAGAGCGGATCGTCCGCTTTGAGCGTTTCGCGGAACGGGAAGCGGATTCCGCTAAAGCGGGCGGCCAGCGCCTCGGCCTCCGCGCGCGTGGATGGGTCGGGCGCGGTCGGCCCCGAGGCAATGGCCTCCAGCGGGTCGCCGACCACATCCGAGAGGATCAGGCTGACGACGCGCGCGCCTTGCGCGGCCTGGGCCAGGCCTCCGCCCTTGAGCAGGTCGAGGTGACGACGCAGGGTGTTGATCTCGTCGATGCGCGCGCCCCTCGCCAGCAGCGTGGACGTCAACGCCTGCAGTTCGGTCAGCGGGAGGATGGGCGCGGTCATCAGTGCGGAGCCGCCGCCCGAGATCAGACACAGCAGCAGGTCGTCGGGTGTGAGGCGCGAGACGAACTCCAGCGCGGCGCGGCCCGTCGCGAGGCTGGCTTCGCCGGGGACGGGATGATTCCCCTCCATAACGGTGACAGGTTGACGGTCCACGCGCGCCGCGTGTTTGGTGACGATCAACGTATCGGCGAGGTTCGGCAACTCGGTCAGGCCGTTCACCATCGCGCAGGCCGCTTTTCCCAATCCGAAGACGAAGATGCGTTTGGCCTCGGGCAGGGGATACGCGCGCAGATGCTCGCGCACCGCGCGGGACGGGTCGGCGGCGTCGAAGGCGGCTTGCAGGATGCGCACGACGCGCGGGTCATGCAGTGATGAGGTGAGGAAGTTCATGCTTCAAGTATAGGACGAGTCGTTCGCGGCGCAAAGGAATGGAGTAGAATGGCGGCATCCATTTTATGTGAGGAAGGCGCGCATGTCCCAAATTGATTTCACCAGCCCGGGGCCGAAACAATACGCTTCGCTCGACGAGCTCTTCGGTGTGATGCGGCGCATGACCGACGATCCGCTGGCGAACGCGGGCACGAACATCGTCATCAGCCGCGGCAACCCGAACGCGAAATTGCTGATCATCGGCGAGGCGCCCGGGCCCGAGGAAAACATCCAGGGCAAACCGTTCGTGGGGCGGGCGGGCCAGATGCTTGACAAGGTCTTGCAGTCGGTGGACTTCGACCCCCAGCAGGATGTGTACATCACCAACTCGGTCTTCCGCCTGCCACCCGGTGAGGACGGCAAGGCCTTCCGCAAGCCGACCGATGCCGAGACCGATTTCTATCATCCGTTCGTGCTGGAGATCATCCGCCTGATCGACCCGAAGATCATGCTGCTGACGGGCAACGTGGCCTGTTATTCGATCCTGCGCAAGACGGGCATCACCAGCCTGCGCGGCCAGTGGACTGAATCGCAGGGCCGCTGGATCATGCCGATCTATCATCCCTCGTATCTGCTGCGCAACCCGTCGAAGGAACCTGGCTCGCCCAAGGCGCAGATGTGGGACGATATCCGTGAGGTACGGCGCAAGTACGATGAGTTGGTGAAGTGAGTTCGTTCTAACGAAAAGAGCGCAGAGATTTTCTCTGCGCTCTTTTTTTCTTGAGATCGTTGGTCAGACCAGTTTCTTCTGCAAGGCCATCGTCACCGCCGCTACGCGGTTGTCCACACCCAGCTTCATCAGGATATTGCTGATGTGATATTTGACCGTCGAAAGGCTGACCACCAGCCGTTCGGCGATCTCGGCGTTGTTCAGACCATCCACCATCAGTTTGAGGACCTCGCGCTCGCGGTCGGTCAGGACCTCGGTCTCTTCCGCTTGTTGGCTGGCGCGGACCAGCGCCTGGGCTGCCTCGGGGGAGAGGGTCATCTTCCCGTCCCGCGCCGATTTGATGGCCGCGGCCAATTCGCGGGCGGTGACGTTCTTCATCAGGTAACCGACCACACCCGCTTTGAGCGCACTCTGCACCAGTTCGTCTTCCTGAAAGCTGGTCAGCGCGATGATCTGGATGCCAGGGTTCTGCTTCTTGATGGCCATCGTGGCGGCCACGCCGTCCATGACGGGCATCATCAGGTCCATGAGGATGACATCTGGCTTGAGGGCGTTGGCGCGCACCACGGCCTGCTCGCCGTTCTCGGCCTCGCCGACCAGCTCCAGGTCGGGATTGACGCTCAGGAAGGCGCTCAACCCTGAGCGGACCACGGCGTGATCGTCCACGAGCATGATGCGGATTTTGTTGTCCATGAAATTTCTCCTGTGGAGCGGGATGCCATCCCGCCCCTACAAAAAATTACGACCAAACGACTGAGATCTGCGTCCCTTCCCCAGGTTCGCTATAAATGCTGAATTTTGCGTTGATGGCTTCGGCGCGTTCGCGCATGATCTTGACGCCCAGATGGTCGGCGGTGACGGTGGACGGATCGAAGCCCGCGCCGTCATCGGCGATGGTCAGGCGTACGGCCTCGCCCAGGCGCAGGGTCACCACGGCCTGGCTGGCCTTGGCATGCTTGACGACGTTGTTCAAGGCTTCCTGCGCGATGCGATACAACCCGACCTGCACGTCGGCAGGGAGTTTGCGCTCGCCCTCGGCGCTCAGCTGAATGTGGATGCGCGCCCGCCCCGCCAAGGCCTCGGTCAGCTGACGCAGCAACATGGGCAGCGGCGCCTCGACCAGCGCGTTGGGGCGCAGCTCCACCAGCAGGGTGCGCATCTCAGCCAGGGCGCCGCGCGTGAGCTGACGAACTTCTTCGAGGCGGCGGTGACCTTCGGCGGGGTTCATCTCCCATAGATCGGGCAGCACGTCTGCGATCAGGGTGGTGGAGAAGAGCGTCTGCGTGACGGCATCGTGCAGGTCACGCGCCAGGCGGGTGCGTTCGGCGGTCACGGCGTCCTGAGCGGCCTTCTCGCGCAGGCGCTCGTTGGCCAGGTTCAATTCCTCGGTGCGCTCAGTGATGCGTTGTTCGAGCAGGCGGCGATGCTCGGCCTCCTGGGCGGCCAGTCGTTCGGCAGCACGCTTTTCTTCGCTGATGTCTTCGATGATGCCGATAATGTACAACGGACTTCCGTCCATACCGTGTACTGCCGAGAAGTTGACGCGGCCCCAGAAGATGTTACCGTCCTTGCGGGTGTACCGCTTCTCGACCGTGTACTGGTCCCGTTTCCCGGCCACCAACTCGGCGAACAGGTCCCGGTCGATGGCTTTGTCCTCAGCCACGGCCATCCAGGTGGGATCGCCCGACATCAGCTCCGCGGCGGAATAGCCCGTGATCTGCATGGCGGTCTGATTGACCTGCGTAATGTGACGGTTGAGCGACATGACGGCTACACCGACCGCGGCATTATCGAACATCGAGCGGAAACGCGCCTCAGACTCACGTAATTCTTCGTTCTTGCGTTTGCGCTCGTCGATATCCTCGGTCATGGTCAATACGTACTTGGCGGTTCCGTCCGCTTCACGCACGACCGAAGTGGTGATGCGGACCCAGAAGACATGCCCATCCTTGTGGACATAGCGTTTCTCGATCTGGTACACATCCAGTTTGTTTTCGAGCACAGCCTGTCGTTCTGCTTCGCCGATGTGCGCATCGGGCGGATAGGTCAGGTCCGCGCCGCTGAGGTGGGCGGATTCTTCGCGGCTATAGCCGGTCATCTTGATGAAGGCGTCGTTGATGGCGATGGGATGGCGGTCGAGCCCGATCAAGGCGATGCCCATGGCAGCGTGCTCGAACATGGCCTTGAAGCGCGCCTCGGATTCACGCAGCTCGGCCTCGACGCGTTTCTGGTCGTCCACCATTTGCTGCAGGCGGGCGTTCTGTTCATGCACCGCGCGGATGCGCCATTGGAAGCCTGCCACGACGAGCAGGATCAACCCGAGGACGGCTCCGACCTGGAAGGGTCGGGCCTGCCAGATGGGCGGGATGACCGTCAACTTGAGGGACGCGCCTTCTTCGTTCCAGACGCCGTCGCTGTTGGCGGCCTTCACGTGGAAGGTATATTCCCCACCGGGCAGGTTGGTGTAGCTGGCATAGTTACGCGTGCCCGCCTGCACCCAGTCCTTGTCGAAGCCTTCAAGCTTGTAGGCATATTGATTTTTACGCGGAGATTGGAAATCCAGCGCGGCGAATTCGAACGAGATGAAGTTCTGGTCGTAATTGAGTCGAATGGGACTCTGCCCCGTGGAGTCGAAATCGTGCGGTGTGTTGAACACGGAGAAGTCGGTGATGACGACGTTGGGCGCGACGGAATCATCGCGCAGGGTCAGCGGATCGAAGACGCTAAATCCGCTCACGCCGCCCACATACATGTCGCCTGTGCTGGGGCTGAGAAACCAACCGTTCGAGTTGAACTCGTTGCCTTGCAGGCCGTCGCTCTTGTCATAAATGCGGAAGGTCTCGGTGTGTGGATCGAAGCGCGCCAGGCCGTTGTTGGTGGTCAACCACAGAAAACCCTGGGCATCTTCGAGGATGCCGAGGATGGTGGCGTTTCGCAGGCCGTCCTTTTCGGTGTAGGCCCTGAACTTCCCTGACTGCGGATCGTACCGGCTGAGTCCGCCCTGGGTGCCGAACCACATTACGCCGTCAGCGGTGCGATGGATGGCCCACACGCTGTTCTCGCTCAACGAGTTTGGATTGGCGGGATCGTTCGTCAGGGTGGTGAATGCCGCTTTGGCGGGATCCAGGCTGGCAGGGTCGGACAGATCCAGGCGGGAGACGCCGCCGCCCCAGGTGCCGATCCACAGGAGGTTGTCGAAGATACTGACCTGCACAGCGGGGGCGGACATCGGATAGTTGACGAAGTCACTTCGGCCGGGGTCGAGCCGCGACAGCCCGGACATGCTGGCCACCCACAAGCGTCCCCGGGCATCACGCGTGATATTGGTGACCTGGTCATCGAGCAGGCTGTTGGGATGGGCGGGGTCTTTCTGATAACGGACGAATTTTTCTGTACGCGGATCGAAATGATTCAGCCCACCGCCGAGGGTGCCGATCCATAATGCGCCGTCGGCGTCCGCATACAACGACATGACCAGGTCGCTGGACAGGCTCTCGGGGTCTTCGGGGTGATTTTGATAACGTTGAAAGGAGCCGCTGACTGGATTGAAGTGCGTCAGCCCGCTCTCCCAGGTTCCGACCCATAGACTGCCGTCACTGGTCTCGGCGAAGGAGCCGACGTGATTGCTGGGGAGACTATTCGTGTTGGAGGCGTCGTTCCGATAGGTGCGGAATTGCAGGCTGGCGGGGTTGAACTTGTTGATGCCCGCGCTGAGCGTGCCGATCCACACCACGCCGGAGCGGTCTTGCAGCAGGCTGAAGGTGTTGTCGTTCGAAAGGCTGTCGGGGTCGGCCGGGTTGTGGCGGATGCCGTCGAAGCGGCCGGGGCGGCTGGGGTCCATGCGCCAGACCCCGCTCGACCAGGAGGAGGCCCACAGGGCGCCGTCGCTGTCGAGCATCAGGTCGGTGAAGTTGTTGTCGGTGATCTGATTGCCAAAGGCCGAGACATTTTCGTAATGGGTGCAGGACCCGCTGGCGGGATCAAAACGATCGACGCCGCCCCCGGGGACGGCGTATCCGCCCAGGGCAATCCACAGCGGACCCTGTGGGGTGGGCAGGATTTTGGAGATGTTGGGGGAACGCAGGCATTGACCCGTGGCTGGGATGCGTTTGGCTTTTCCTGTGCGCGGATCGAAGAGATTGAGGCCCGCACCTTCGGTGCCGTACCCGCCCGTGCCGACCCATAGCTGACCATCCCCGGCGGGGACGATGACAGAGATGGCGTCACTGCTCAGGGTGGAAGGGTCGGCGGGGTCGCTGGGGAAGCGGGTGAAGGCTCCGCTTTTGGGGTCGAAGCGGGACAGCCCGCCGAGGGAGCCGACCCAGAGAGTGTCATCCACCTCAAAGATGGCGGTCACCACTGCAGAGGAGGGATCGTCACCGGGCAGGTAATGACTGAACTTGCCCGTGCGCGGATCGTACCGATCCAGGCCGCCGCCCCAGGTGCCGATCCATAGAAAGCCATCGGAGCTTTCGTACAATTCGATGATGCTGTTGAAGCCAAGCGTGTCGGGGTTTTCGGGGTCGTGCTTGAACTGGGTGATGTGGTACCCGTCGTAACGGTTCAAGCCGTCCTGGGAACCGACCCACAGATACCCCTGGCTGTCCTGTAACAAGGCCAGGCCCGCGTTTTGCGAAAGCCCATCATCGATGGTGAGATGCTCGAAACGCAGGCTTACTCCCGGATAAAGAGTCCCGCCCGCTTCTTTTGCGGAGGCGGGCTGGACGAGCAGGAGGGGGATCAGGAGCAGGGTCAGGAGAAGTCGGCGCATGGGCAGGGAACTCTTTTCGATTGTAGCAAACGCAGGCGGGCAACGTCGTCACCACCTCGACGGATGTTCGTCACATTTTGAGTCACCATTCCTTGACCCACGGCTCGTTCAAGTCATATTCCGTAAATCCCAGCGAGGTATACAGCGCGCCCGCACTTTCGGAGTAGGACCCCACGGTGCACAAGGTTGCACCCAGGTCGCGCACGCGGCGCAATCCCTCAGCCATGAGAGTTTTGCCCAGCCCTTTGCGCTGATGGTCGGGATGCGTCCCCACGGGCTCGAAGGCGGCAGTGCGGGTCACATCGTCGAACCAGAGCGTGCAGAAGGCGGCGAAATCTCCGTTCGGGGCCACGGCCACCAGGTCGAGGTCGCGGCGGTAGAGCGGCGCGCGTTGCACGTTGCGGTACCAGGTCCAGCCCCGGTATTTGTCATCTGGCTCGTCGGGATGGAACGCCTTCCACGAGACCCAACTGCGGGCGGGATGTTCGCTCTCGTCGCCCAGCGCGCGGATGGAATATCCAGCGGGGGTCTCCACGTTGGGGATGGGCGCACTCATATCTCGGCGGCGCTGGTATTCGGGATGTTTGCCTTTGGTGTAGCCGCGACGGGTGAGCAGGTCCCGACGAAGTGGATCGGAGGCGTGCGCCCACAAGACCAGCCTTTGCCGACCCTCGGACTGAGTGGTGGCGAATTGCGTTTCTGCCACCGACATCATTTCCACCTCGAGTTCCGGTGAGCGGAAGGCGGGATGCACCTGTAAAAAGGACTCGCCTGGGCCGTCGGGATGCAGCGCCGCCACAAGTTTGCCGTCCGCCGTTTCCCACAGGA
>CAZGFR010000001.1:90665-99874 GCA_964524485.1 uncultured Anaerolineaceae bacterium
GGGCCGTCGGGATGCAGCGCCGCCACAAGTTTGCCGTCCGCCGTTTCCCACAGGAAAATGGCGGCTTCCAGGTTGAACTGGAAGATATTCTCGTTGACGTGCCAGCGCCAGTAGTCCCACCGATAAAGCGGCCAGGAGAATTCGTGACGGTCGTTCAGCAGGAATACCTCGCGCAGGAACTGACGGATCTTCCAGTGATCATCATCGTGTTGGTATTTGCGCATGGTCAATTTCATGGTTGGCTCCTGTCTTAAGGATAAATCTGCCCCAAAGAAAACTCCCCCGTCACGGGGGGAGTTTGGCACTGGTCAAGTGGATAGGTGTGTTACGGGACGGCTTCGGCGCGTTCCTTGATGCCCAGCAGCAGGCCGCGCTCCATGATGAACACGCCCGGATGGATGACATCCCAGAATCCGCCGACCATCATGGTGCGCGTGCGCAGGATCAGGCGCGTAGACCCGTCCGCCTGTGGCACGAGGATGAATTGCCACAGGTCCACCCATTGACCGTTCTCCTGATGTCCCATCACGATGGCTTCGTTGGGGACGATCTGCGCGACAACGTAGGCAGGCGGCGTGCCGCTGGGACACATCTCGACTTTGTCGCCGACCTTCAAGTCCTGCCATTCCTCGTGGATGCGGTCCGCATTGACCAACGGGCAGCCGATCAGCGACTCGAAGATGGTGTAACTATACAATCCACCCTTGCCTGCGCCCAGTTGCGCCAACCAGGGGTAGACCTGCTTGGGGCTGGCCTGGATGGTCACAGCGCGGTTGACGAAGCTGGCGGGTGCAGGGACGAGTTCATCGCCCGGGTAGGTCGCGTTGATCTCGGCATCGGTCGCTCCCCAGCGATCCATCCACGGGGTGAGCAATTTGACGGCGATGATGGTCAATACAATGACGGCAACCAGAATGCCGAGGACTTTCAGGAATTTTTTCATGGGAGGCCAACCTTCAAAGTTGATGCCTCCATTGTATGGCTGATAAAACGAAAACTCCCCCGCCGTGGGGGGAGTTCGGAACTGGTCAGTTGGACAGGCTATCACTGTATTGACTTTAACAAGCGGGCCATGCATTTGGCCGTGGACCAGGCACAAATTCCGAGCAGGAGGCCAAGGGCCATCAGCGGCAGGGTTTGAGCCAGCGTATCGATTTCCCAGCCGAAGAAGGTGATGCTGTACCAGTCGACGACCACGCCCAGCGGGACGAGGATCAGCGCGAGGGTGAGCAGGGCCAGGAGCAGGGTCAGCGGGAGCAGGAACAGGCACAGGGAGAGTCGGCCCGCGGTGGACGAAAGGTCCTTAGATTCAGCGTTGGAAAAAGTGGAAGTGGTCATAGTTATTCGCTGACGTTTCTGAGCATCACCACGGTCAGGATAAGGTTGGCGAGCGTGATGAAGAGGAAGGGGATCATGATGCCGAGGCTGTCGGGTACCCCGCGCAGGGACATGTTGACGGCCATCGTGCTGACGCCCAGCCCGAGCGTGACTCCCTTGGTCAACAGGACCGAGGCGAGCAGGTAGCCCCAGGCATTGCGCCGCAGGAGCAGGATTCCGCCCAGGATGGCGGCGGGAGCGATCAGGCTCAAGTCCATGAACTGGATGACCAGCGTGGTGGTATTCTCGAGCGCGGGGTCCACGCCTTGCATCCACGGGGTGAGAATGCGCCCCAGCCAGGCCAGCGAGAGGAAGCCCGCCACCACGAACAACAGGGCGGCAATCCAACCACGTGGGAGCTTCTCTGAGAAGTGCGCGGGCAGGCTGGCGAGGTCGATGGACATCATGCTGAGGATGAAGGCATACAGGCTGAGCGTGAACAAGGCAACATACACCAAAAACAGCGCATTGTAGGCCGTCAACGTGGCCATCGACAGGTAGGTATAGAGGAAGAAACCCAGCGTCCCCGTCAGTAACAGCCGTCCGCGCAGGGAACCGCGGAAGGCCAGCCAGGTCGAGATCGCCAGTAGAGGCAGGCCTACAATCAGCGTGATCAGATCGTTCGCCTGCATCTGTGCAGCAGAACTGACCGTGTCGTAGTAATACAGTCCCTGTCCGTTGAGGGTGACGGACTCGCCGCGGTGATTGGTGTAGGGGATGGGCTGGCCCGGGCGCGGGTCGAGCAGCCCCAGCCCGGCGGCGATCAACGCCAGCGCGCCGATGAGCGGGATCATCCATTTCAAAGTGGATTGGTATTTCATGGTCGCTCCTGAATTTGATAATGACCGCATGATAGCGCCCTTAAGAAAAAACATCCCCCGCCGCGGGGGGAGTTCGGCACTGGTCAAGTGGGCAGGGGAATGCCTCTTGATATGAAACAGCACTGCGGAATCCAATGTGCCTCGCGCCAATGGGAAGTATAATCAGACCTGCTTTTCGGTTTTGTCTTTATTCCCCTTCCATCGTCGGAGATCCCATGACCAATCCATTGGGCGCAACCTCGAGCAATTCTTCGGGCTTTGTCCCTCCCCAGATCAACAGCCTGGAAGACACGGGGCTTTCCCCGCTCTGGCTTCAGGACTTGAGCCTGAAGCTGCTCTACTTCCGCGGCTATCTGACGGGGTTCCGCATCGCCGAGGAACTGTGCCTGCCCTTTGCGGGCATCGTGGACCAGATTCTCACGCCGCTCAAGCAGGAGAAATTGATCGAGATCAAGTCCTCGCAGGGCGGATTGGGCGAGGGCGCATACACCTATGGCATCACGGGCGCGGGCATCACGCGCGCGCGCGAGGCGCTGGAGCGCAGTCAGTACGCGGGCCCCGCGCCGGTGCCGTTCGACGTGTACAACGACGCCATCCGCCGTCAGAAGAGCGGCCGCATGACCGTCACCACGCGCACCATGCGTCAGATTCTCTCGCAGTTGGTCATCTCCGAGTCGACATTCCAGCGGCTTGGCCCCGCCCTGAACTCGGGCACGTCCATCTTCATGTACGGCCCTCCAGGCAACGGCAAGACCAGCATTGCACGCTCCTTTGGCAACCTGGTGCTCAGCCAGACCATGTATATTCCCTACGCCCTGTACCTCGATGGACAGGTTATCAAGGTCTACGACGCAGTCAGCCACAAATTGGCGCCCGAGGGCGGCGACGCCTCCAATGGGCAGACCACGGGTACGCTGCGTACCAGCATTCGCCGTGACCCGCGCTGGGTGAAGATCCGCCGTCCGTTCATCGTGGTCGGCGGCGAGCTGACCCTCGAAGGCCTGGACCTGGTCTACGACGAGACGCATAAATATTACGAGGCCCCGTTCCAGGTTAAGGCCAACGGCGGCATCCTGCTGATCGACGACTTTGGCCGCCAGCAGGTCCGCCCGCGCGACCTGCTCAACCGTTGGATCGTCCCGCTCGAAAACCGCGTGGACTTCCTCAAGCTGGCCAACGGCCGCAAGGTGGAAGTCCCCTTCGACGTGCTGATCGTCTTCTCCACCAACCTGCCCCCGAAGGACCTCGTCGATGAAGCCTTCCTGCGCCGCCTGCGCCACAAGATCGAGATCGGCGACCCCACCTACGAGGAATATCGCGAGATCTTCCGCCGCGTGGCCGCCGACAAGAAAGTGGAATACAGTGACCAAGGCCTGGCCTACCTCCTGCAGGAATGGTACATCAAGCGCAACCGCAAGCTGCGCGCCTCGCATCCGCGCGACCTGTGCGACCAGATCATCGACATCGGCTCCTATCTGGCGGTCAAGCCGCAGATGACGCGTGAGATGATCGACCGCGCTGCCCAGGCCTACTTCGTCGAACTCTGACCCTCTACCTGATTCCGATGTTTGAGAATTTTCCCAACCCTGTCCTTTTTGCCCACCGCGGCGCTTCGGCGCATGCCCCTGAGAACACACTGCCCGCCTTTGAGCTGGCCCTCCAGCAGGGCGCGGACGGCGTGGAACTCGACGTCAAGCTGACCTCCGATGGCCACGTCATCGTCATGCACGACCCCACCGTGGACCGCACCACCGACGGCCACGGCCGCGTCCGCGACCTGAGCCTGGCCGATTTCCGCAAGCTCGACGCGGGCGGCTGGTACTCCGAAGCCTATCGCGGCGCGAAGGTCCCCACGCTCGACATCGTGTTCGAGACGATCGGCAGGCGCTGCGTCATCAATGTGGAATTGACCAATTACACCACCCCGCGCGACGCGTTGGTGGAGAAGGTCTGCGCGCTGGTCGAGCGCCACGCGTTGCAGGACCGCATCCTGTTCTCGTCGTTCTTTGCGGGTAACCTGAAGAAAGCCGCCGCGTTGCTGCCTTCCGTCCCGCGCGGATTGCTGGCCCTCGACGGCTGGAAGGGCGCCTGGGCGCGCTCGTTTGGCTTTATGTTTGGCGACTATCAGGCCATGCATCCGTACATCACAGACGTCAACCCGCCGCAGGTATCTCGCGTGCACCAACTCAAGCGCCGCATCCACGTGTGGACGGCCAACTCGGTCGAAGAGGTGACGCGCCTCAAGAACTGGGGCGTGGACGGCATCTTTACCGACGACCCGCAGACGGCTGTCCGCGCGCTGGGGAGGGGGCAGGGATAATGTCCGTTTGGCGGAAGCAGGCGCAGGGTCCAGGCAAGGCCAGCCGCCGCTCATCCTTCTGGGATGCGCGGCGCGTATTTTCCTGCCTGCTCCTGCTGGCTCTGCTTTCCACCTCGTTTGCGCCCACCCTCGGCGCGCAGGCGCAGACTCCCACGCCCCAGCCCGAAGTCCAGGCCCTGTTCGCCAGGATGACGCCCGCCGAACGGGTGGGGCAATTGTTCCTGGTCACCTTCCAGGGCACGGATGTGGGTCCCGATTCCCAGATCTACAACCTGATCGCCAAGCGTCACGTGGGCGGCGTGGTGCTGCAAAATGCCAACGATAATTTCACCGCCTCGCCCAACACCGTGGCCGATGCGCATGCGTTGATCGAGAGCCTGCAGCGGGTGGAATGGGAGAGCGCCTCCTCATCTGCCACCGACCCAACCCTCGGCCAGGAAGCCAGCCAGAATTACATCCCGTTGTGGGTTGGACTTTCACAGGAAGGCAACGGCTATCCCAGTGACCAGGTCCTGAGCGGGCTGACCCCGCTGCCCTCGCCGATGGCGGTCGGCGCCACGTGGAATCCCGACATCGCGCGCCAGGTGGGCGAGGTGCAGGGACGCGAGCTCTCGGCCCTGGGCGTGAACCTGTACCTGGGTCCCTCGCTCGACGTGCTCGACGCGCCCAACCCCACCGCCAGCAGCGACATGGGCACACGCGTCTTCGGCGGCGATCCATTTTGGGTGGGCGAGATGGGCCGCGCCTACATCGCAGGCCTGCACACGGGCAGCGAGAACCAGATGGCCGTGGTCGCCAAGCATTTCCCTGGGCGGGGTGATTCCGACCGCCCGCCCGAAGACGAAGTCTCCACCGTTCGCAAGTCGCTCGAACAGTTGAAGCAGATCGAGTTGTATCCGTTCTTTGCGGTGACGGGCAATGCCCCCAGCGCCGAGGCGACCGCCGACGGGCTGCTCGTGTCGCACATCCGCTATCAGGGTTTCCAGGGTAACATCCGCGTCACCACCCGCCCTGTCAGTTTCGACGGGCAGGCGCTCGCGCAGATCCTGAGCCTGCCGCAGTTCACCAACTGGCGGACCGCGGGCGGGCTGATCGTCAGCGATGACCTGGGCACGCGCGCCGTGCGCGATTTCTACACCCTCGGCGGACAGCCGCTGACGGCCCGCACCGTGGCCCGCGACGCCTTCCTGGCGGGCAACGACCTGCTCAACCTCGGGCAGATCGTCTCCAGCGACGCCGCCGACAATTACTCCACTGTTCTGCAAGTGCTGGATTATTTCACGGGCAAATATCGCGATGACCCCGCCTTTGCCCAGCAGGTGGACGCCGCCGTGCTGCGCATCCTGGCCGTCAAGTTTCGCCTGTACCCTGGCTTCGTTCTGGCGAATGTCCTTACCCCGCAGTCTGCGCTCGAAAGCATCGGCCAATCGAAGGACCTGACCTTCGACATCGCCCGCCGCGGCGCCAGCCTGGTCAGCCCGTCGGTGTCGGACCTGGCCACCGTGCTGCCCAATCCGCCGCAAGTGCGCGAACGCCTGGTCTTCATCACCGACACGTTGATGGTCAAGCAGTGCAGTACCTGTCCCGAACAGGCCACGTTCGAGATGAACGCGTTCGAGAACGCCGTGCTGCGCCTGTACGGCCCCGAGGGCGACAATCAGACCTCCACCTTCCGCGTCTCATCCTACACCTTCGACCATCTCCAGCAAATGTTGGATGGCACCAGCCCGCCCTACATCGAAGAGGACCTCAGCCGTGCCGACTGGATCGTGCTGTCCATGTCCGACGCCAGCCGCGGCCAGCCCCAACTCGTCAGTCGTTTTCTGACCGAGCGCCAAAACATCCTGCGCGACCGCCGTGTGATCCTGTTCTCGTTCGGCGCGCCCTACTACCTCGATGCCACCGACATCTCCAAGCTCACGGCTTACTACACCCTTTATAGCAAGGAAGCCCCCGTGGTGGATGTGGCCGCGCGCCTGCTCTTCCAGGAGTTGACTCCCTCGGGCGCTTCGCCCGTCTCCATCCCCGGCATCGGATATGACCTCATCACGGCCATGACCCCCGACCCGAGTCAGATCATCCCGCTGGCCCTGGACCTTCAGCCTGCCACCGATACGACGGGCGTGACGCCCACCCCGGGCGCCACCCCCAACCCGCTCTTCCGTATCGGCGATACCATTGCCCTGCGCACGGGCATCATCCGCGACCATAACGGGCATCCCGTGCCCGATGGGACGGTGGTGCGCTTCTCCATGGTGTTGACCGGCGAGGGCGGCGGCATCTTGCAGCAGGTCGAGTCGGCCACGGCGCAGGGCGTCGCGCGCGCCTCCTTCGGCCTCGACAAGCCCGGGCTGCTGCAGATCCGCGCGGCGAGCGACCCCGCCACCCTGTCCGAAGTGCTGCAATTGGATGTCTCTTCTGGGGGCGCGGCGGCCGTGATCGTGGTGACCCCCGTGATCATCACCGAGACTCCCGTCCCCACGCCCACTGCGACTCCTCCCGTGGAGGAGAACGAGTTCGTGACAGGGGATGGTTATCCGCGTTTCAACGCGTGGTTTGTGGTTTTCCTGTTCCTGCTGGGCGGTTCCTGGCTGGCCTACTGGGCGCTCAGCCGTTTCAAGGGCACGCGCGAGGGCGTCCGCTGGGCGGCGTGCGTGCTGTTGGGCGGCGCGGCAGCCTACACCTACCTGACGCTGGGACTGCCAGGCAGCCAGAACTTTGCCTCTTCGCAAGGCCTGTCGGGTATTCTGATCTTTACGTTTCTGGGGGAATTGACGGGAGCAGTGTGCGCCTGGTTGTGGATGCGCCGCGCTATCGCAGCAAAGTCACCAACAAGCTAAGCAGAAGCAGTCCACCTGCCGCAAGCGCGAGGTTGCTCTCGGGCGGGGTGGTGAGATATTCCCAGGCCGAGCGCTGCAGGGCGCGGCGCGGAAGCGGACCTGTGGGAAAGTCGCGCGTGCCGAACAGTACGGTGCCCAGGTCCTCCATCGACTTGGGACGGTCATCGGGGTGCAAGGCCATGGCCCACAGGATGGCGCGTTCGGTGCGCGGCGAGAGGGTGGAGTTGATCTGTCGAGGCGGGACCAGGCTGATGGGGTCCAGGAAGCGTTTGCGCGCCTCGGTGGGAGGTTCGTTCGTCAGCAGGTGATAGAGCGTCGAGCCGAAGGAGTAGATGTCGGCGCGGATGTCGGTGTGCGAGTCGTCGCCGCCGTATTGCTCAAGCGGCGTGTACAGCGCGGTGCCCTGTCCCTGGATGATGGTGATGGTCACCTCATCGGGGGCGAGGATCTTGACCAGGCCGAAATCCACCAACTTGATCAGGCCGTTGGGCATGATCTTGAGGTTGCTGGGTTTGATGTCGCGGTGGATGATGGGCGGATTTTGGTTGTGCAGGTAGGCCAGCGCATCGGCCAGTTGTTTGGCCCAGCCGAGCACCAGGTCTTCATCGAGAAAGGTCTTGGTGCGGCGCGCTTCCAGCATCAGTTCTCGCAGGTCCTTGCCTGGGACGTAGTCCATGACGAGGTAATCGCGCGCGCCGAGCGAGAAGAAGTCCGAGACCTTGGGGAGGTTGGGGTGGTCGAGGCGCGCGAGGACAGTCGCCTCGCGCAAAAACTGCTCGCGGCCTTCATCGACAACCTTTTGTGGGAGGGCGCGGTCGTATTCGACTTCCTTCAACGCGCACAGACGGCCTTCCAGGCGGAGGTCATCCGCCAGGTAGATGCTGCCCATCCCGCCCTGGCCGATCCGTTCACGGACCTTGTATCGGCTGCGCAGGACCTCCCCGTTCTTCAAAGACAGGGGCACTCTTCTCCTTTACGCGAATCGGTGCAATCATCTCGGCGTTGAATTCTGCACAGAAACGCAGTTTTCTGCTATATTATAAACGTCTTTGTTCGCATTATGGTTGATTTTAGTCAGGAGAGCCAAGGGAGTTTTGATGGACTTGAACCTCGGAGAGTTCCCGCTGTTGGTCGCCCAGGAGGGCCCGCTCAAGGGTCAGCGCTGGGTGCTGAATCATACCGTCGTGATGGGGCGCGAAGCCACCTGCGACGTGGTGGTGCTGGACCGTCAGGTCTCGCGCTTCCATGCCCGCATTACACCCACCTCCGAGGGGGTGATGCTCGAGGACCTGGGCAGCAAGAATGGGACCAACCATAACGGCGTGGAATTGACGGCTCCCGTCATGCTGCAGGATGGCGACCTGGTTGGCATTGCCCTGGCCCAGCAGTTCATTTACCTGACCTCGGACGCCACCGTGCCCCTGACGGAAGGGGTGGACCGCCCGGGCCGCCTGATGATGGATCAGAAGTCGCGCCGTGTGTGGGTCAACCAGCAGCAACTCGTCCCGCCGCTTTCGGCCCAACAGTTCAAACTGCTGTGGATGCTGTACTCCAACCAGGGACAGGTCGTCAGCCGCGTGGACCTGGTCACCGCGGTGTGGGGCGAGGACCAATCGGCGGGCGTCTCCGACCAGGCGCTGGATGCGCTCATCCGCCGCCTGCGCGATCGCCTGTCGGCGCTCGACCCCACACACCAATACATCGACACCGTACGCGGACATGGAGTCCGCTTCGACAATCCACCCCCAGGTGATTAGCATTGGAAATCGAACTTCAGCAAAAGCTCGCACAGATCCTGCGCGGGAACCGTATTGCCGCGCTTGGCACCCTCCGCAATGGGGCGCCGTCCGT
>CAZGFR010000001.1:99974-106747 GCA_964524485.1 uncultured Anaerolineaceae bacterium
TTGTACCTGGCGCGTTTCCCGCGTTCGGAGCCGATGTTCGAGTTCGGGGATTTTGGCCTGTGGCGCATCCTCCCCAAAGGCGGACGCTACGTGGCGGGCTTCGCCAAGGCGTTCAACCTGACGGCGGATTCGCTGATGGAAGCGGCCAAGGCTTGAAGCGGCTTTTTACATTGCCAAGCGCAAAGATTTATCTGGATTTGAATTAGCTCACGCCGCCGTCCTCGGCGGCGTTTCCTTTTCCCACTCCAACTTTTTGATCTTTTGAATATCGCTCAACTGCACCTGCGCGATCTGGTCGGGACGGCCCGCGCGGGTGTAGGTTTTGTATTTGGCATCCTTGGCAGAGTCGACGCTGGCGGTACGGTCCACCACACGGCGGACGAGCTGATACAGGTCGTGGCGGTCCACGATGAGGAAAGAAGTCTCAGTTTCGAAGGCGATCCAATTGGATTTACCGAACAGCCAGCCTGCTTCGCCGCGCACATTGCGGAACTCGATCCAGACCCAGTCTTGATTCAGTGTATCGTCGCCGCGACTCTGCCGCTTGAGCGCCTTGACCTCGACTTTGCGGTGGTAGCCATCCTTGACGATCTCGAAGTCCCAGTGCTCGTGGATGTTGGCGTCTTTCGACGCGGGCGTAACAGTCCAGCCTTCGCGTTGGGCGAGGATCACGAAGAGTTCTTCGGCGCGGCGGCCAAGTTCAAGGGAGTCACGGTTGTGGGTCATTTTTTACCATGAAGGACACAAAGGTCACAAAGGGAGAAGTCAACGATTGGAGCGTTTTGCTTTCACACCCTTTTTAAAGAGAGTGGGATCGACGTTTTCCTGGAGACGCTTGAGCGCCAACTGACAGTATTTCTTGTCCACTTCCACGCCGATCATGTTGCGCTGATTCTGTAGGGTGGCGATGGCCGTGGTGCCAGAACCGAGGAAGGGATCGAGGACGGTGTCGCCCACGAAGGAAAATAACTTGATGCAGCGGCGCGGCAGTTCGATGGGGAAGGGCGCAGGATGCCCGACGCGCTTCTTCGACTCGCCGTTGAAATTCCACATGCCGTTGGTCCAGGCGATGAATTCGTCGCGGGTGATGTCGGAGACGCGGTCTGTGGCGTCGCGCTTCCACTCGTCCTTGTAGAGCACGAGGATGACTTCCACAGGCGCGATGACATAGGGCGCAGAGGCTTTCATCCACGAGCCCCAGGCCGTACGGCGCGAAATATTCTGTTCATTCCAGATGATCGTGGAGTGATACTTCCAGCTGACCTGTTTGGCCAGCGTCGTCAGGTCCGCGGCCACGGATTGCTGTCCGCCCTTGTTCTTGTCGAGCGGCACGTTGAGGCACAGGCGTCCCCCGCTGCGGGCCAGGGAAAAGACCTTCGTCAGCCAGGCCAGGCTGAAGTCCAGATAGGAGGAGTAGTCCGAGTCGTCCTTGTGGGAGTTGTACTGGATGTCCACGTTGTAGGGGGGCGAGGTGACGACCAGGTCCACGCTGGCGGCTGGAATGTCCCGTGTAGTGAGGATATCGTCATGCAGCAGGCGGAACGACTCGTTGGCGAAGAATTCCATGCGGCGATTATATCTGCTTCCCTGCAAGAAAAAAACTCCCCGTTGTCGAGGAGTTTTGTGTTTCTAGCCCATCATGTTCTTTTTCATCGAGAACTTCAGCGCCACCTTGTAGACCTGGCTCAGCTTATCGCCAAGCGCCTTGGCCTCGGGATTACCCTGCGCCGCAGCGGACTCGACCTGGGCCACCAGGTTGTTGAGCGCTTCCATGAAGCCGTCGTTGACCACGGCGGCGTTGTCGTTGAGCATCTTTTCGATGGCAGCTTCATCGGGCGTGTCGAGCAGTTGTTCGATGAAGGCCACTTCGGCGGGCGGAGCGCTGGCTTCCTGCAACACCTGGACCATCTTTTGCAGTTTGCCCATGCGCGCATAATCGTTCTTCTCGGAGGCCTGGCGCAGCATGGTCTCGACGATCTCGACGACCTCCTGCGAGAAGCCTTCCAGGTTGGCGCGCGTGGCGTTCTCGATGTCGTCCTGGGCAAGGATCTGCTCGACGAAGTTCTGCGCCTGTTTGTAGCGCGCCTCAAGCTGACGGTCGATCTCGTTGGTGAACTCAAGCAATTTCTCGCGGACGGCTTCCAGTTTGGTCTTCTCGTCGCCCGAGGCCTTTTCGATCTTGTCAGAGAGCAGTTGGAAGAAGTTGTAATCCATGCCGCCGCGCGCCAGCGAGACATAAGCGCGGATGCGTGCTTCGTTGGGCGCCTCGATGACGAGGTCGAGCAGTTTCTCGCGGGTGAGGGACTGGCCTGCCTCCTGGAGAGTCTTGGTGGCGGTTTCCAGTTCCGCGACGGAGGCCTGCAGCCCGCGCCCGAACTCGGTCTCGGCGAGGAGTTGTTTCTGCATCTCCATCATCTGCTGGGCGATGGCTTGCTGTCCGCCCGCCATGGCGCTCTGGGCCAGACGGCTGAACAGCGCGAAGAACTGCTCGTCGAACATGGCCAGGTTCTGCTTGATGATCTCGCTGCGCACGTCGGGCGCGCTGGCCTGCAGCAGACGCTCCATCAGCATGACGCGGTCCTGCTGGGACTTGATCATCTCGGGCGTGATGCCATCCTTGCCGAGGATGGTCTCGATCATCGACTCGAAGGTCAGGTTGGCTTGCGGGCGCAGCAGGTAGCCTTTACGCTTTTCGGCGGGCAGGCTGTCCATCACCTTCTTGATGAGCGGACCGAAGAGTTTCTCCTGCTCGTTGACGGGCACACCCAACTCGGGCGGGAAGAAGGTCAGCAGCAGTTCTTTGTCATTGTCGTGGTAAACGACGGGGGTGGCCAGGCGGCCTTCGTATCCGCAATGCGGACAGCGCGCCATGTTCGAGCCGCCGCTGAGCAGGCGCTGTTTGGCCTGCGGATCCTGGGTGACGTCGAAGAGTTGTTCGACGTCGGCGGTGATGGGCTGGCGGCAGCGCGGGCAGGAAATTTGAGTCTTGGACATGAGGAATTCCGATTTTCGTTCTGAATTTGCGAGTGAAAAAACAGGGCTCTATTGTACCATCGGTACTTAACTGTGATTCCCTGAGCGAAGCGAAGGGTCCCTATCTCTGAAGTTCGAGATTCTTCGCTGCGCTCAGAATGACACTAACAGGGTTATCCAAGTAACTTTTCCAGCCGATCCACGTAATCGGCCATGACGGCGAAGGCCGCTTCGACGGGCTGCGGGGTGGTCAGGTCCACGCCCGCGCGTTTGAGCACATCCAGCGGATAATCGGAGCAGCCCGCCTTGAGGAAGCCGAAGTAATCTTCCACGGCGTTGGGCTCGCCGCGCTGGATGCGTCCCGCCAGGGCGTTGGCGCCCGCGATGCCCGTGGCGTAGGCGTAAACGTAGTAATCGCTGTACAGGTGGCCGAAGCGCGCCCAGGTGATGCCCACCTGATTTCGATCCACGTGGACCTTGTCACCGTAGCCCTCGCTGAACAGGTCGGCCATCAGCGCGATGAGCGAATCCGCCGTCAGCGGCTGACCCTGCTCGACGCGGGTGTGCGTCTCCAGTTCGAAGCGGGCCAACGTCGGCATGATGAAGAAGTAGCGGTAGAAATTCGCCATGGCCTCTTCGATGACCGAGATCTGGAAGTCTCGTTCGGGATGAGTCTTGAGCAGGTGCGCGCGTACCATCGCCTGGTGGAAGTTGGAGGCCACCTCGGCTGCGAACAGCGAATAGTCCGCATAGACGAAGGGCTGGTTCTGCCACGTCAGATAGGAGTGCATCGAGTGGCCGAGCTCGTGCGCCAGCGTGGACAGGCTGAAGATCTCGTCGGTGTATGACATCATGATGAAGGGATGCGTCCCCTGCGAGCCCCACGAGAAGGCGCCGCTGCGCTTGCCCTTGTTGGGGTACACGTCCACCCAACGGTCTTCGAGACAGCCGTTGCGCAGGATGGCGACGTAGTCCTTGCCCATCGGCAGCAGGCCTTCGGAGATCATCTCCACGGCCTGGGGATAGGGGATCTTGACTCGGTCCTTGACCAGCGGCGCCCACAGGTCGTACGGTTCGAGCGTGTCCACGCCCAGCGCCTTGCGGCGGATCTCGAAGTAGCGCTGCCAGGTGGGCAGGTTCTTCTTGAAAGTGTCGAGCAGGTTGTGGAAGACCGAAACGGGGATATTGTGTTCGTGCAGTTTCATCTCCAGCACGTTCTCGTGTTTGCGGACGCGGCTCTGGAAGACGCTCTGCTTGATGGAGGTGGACAGGTTCTCGGCCAGCGTGTTCTTGAAACCAAGCAGAGTGTTGTGATAGTTGTCCCACGAACGCTGACGCAGGCCGCGATCCTCCTCCGACATCAAGCGCCAGATGATGGCTTCGTTCAACTCGATGGACTGACCCTGGCCGTCGACCACGGGCGGGATGCGCATGTCGGCATTGGTCAGCAGGCTGGCAGCGGACCCCGCTCCGCCGAAGGGGTCGCTCAGCATCCCCAACACTTCCTCCACCTCGGCCGAGCGGACATGCGCCTGCTTGCGGAACAGGTTGGCGAAATATTGTCCGTATTTGGCCAGGCGCGGCTCGGACAGCGCCCACTCGACCAGGGTCTCCTGCCCGATGGCAATCAGCTCGGGGTTGAGGAAGGAACTGGCGGCCAGCAACTGTCCGTACATGCCCTGGGCCTTGCTGCTCATGGCTGCAGCCGACTGGTCGCCTGTGTCCACGCTGTAGGCGAAGCCCGCGTAGACGTAGGCCTGCGAGGCGCGCGCCATCAGGCTTTCGATCAGGACGAAGGCATCCACCAGCGTGGACGGCGACTCGGCCAATCTGCCTTGATAGGCCTTGACCTGTGGCAGGGCCGCCAGGATGGAGTCCACTTCGGCCTCGAAGGCCTGCGGGCTGGCGAAGACGGATTCGGCGTTCCAGGTAAAGTCCTTGCTGATCTCACTACGAGCGGGGAGGGTGGTGGGCATGGGGAGGTTCCTTTCAAAAATACGTAGGGGCGACCCAACGGGTCGCCCCTACGATGATTAACGTGGCAGGGAGAAGCAGATCCTTGCCCCCGTCTCGGACTTGGTGCCGTTGGAGGCTTCGGCCCAGATGCGTCCGCCATGGGCTTCGACGATGGCGCGCGCCAGGTAGAGGCCGAGGCCTGCGCCTTTGGTGTGCTTGACGGCGGTCGTGGAGCGGTAAAAGCGGTCGAAGATATGCGGCAGGTCGCGGGCATCGATGCCTGGACCTTCGTCGCTGACGCACACGATGACCTGGTCAGGCCGCAGGCCCCCGCTGATCTTGATCTCGCCCTTGGGCGCATACTTGATGGCGTTCGAGACCAGGTTCGAAATGACCTGTTCGAGACGGGTCTCGTCCGCCAGGATGATCGGGAATTTCTCGGGGAAGTCGGTGACGATGGTGTGCTTCTTCGTCTGCGAGGAAAAGCGCTCGGCCACGCGCGCGGCCACAGCCGCCAGCGAGACGTCGGCGCGGTTGATACTCAGTCCGCCGGCTTGCAGGCGCGAAGCATCCAACAGGTCGTCGATCATCTTCGAGAGGCGGTCGGCTTCTTCTTCGATGACGGCCAGCGAGTCGCTGATGGTGTGCTTGTCCCAGCGGGCATCGTCGCGCCGCAGGGTGGAGGCGTAGCCCTTGATCAGTGCCACGGGCGTGCGCAGTTCATGGCTGACCACCGAAATGAAGGTGGACTTGATCTGCTCGGCGGTGCGGAAGTGGGTGATGTCGCGCACGCTGACGATGACATTGCGCAACTTGCCCTCGGCCGAGAGCAGCGGGGCGTAGGTCACGCCCACGGGCAGGGGCGAGGGCAACTCGCGTTTGAGGTCACCTTCCACGTAGAGCGTGGCGTTGGGGGTCAGCGGCCAGCCGCCCGCGATGGATTCGGCCAGGGTGGCGCCTTGCGGCTCGCCGTCCCAGCGGATGATCTCTTCGTGGGGGCGGCCGACCAACTGGTCGTGGGTCTGGCCGTAGAGATGCTCGAAGGCGTCGTTGGCGCGCTCAACCGTCAGGTCGGCGTTGAGGATGATGATCCCATCGGCAGCGGAATCCAGCAGGGCGTCGAGGCGCTGCTTTTCGTAGGTCACCTGCCCGTACAGTTGCGCGTTATACACAGCAATGGCGGCCTGGTCGGCAAAGGATTGCAGCAGGGTGCGGTCGTTATGCGAGAAGAGGTCGGGGTAACTGCGGAAGATGAAGATCACGCCGATGACCTGCCCGTGGGCGGCCAGGGGCAGGCCCGTGCCGTTGAGCAGGCCCATGCTGGCGGTGTAGGTCAGGTCCTTCAACATGCGGTTGAGTTCGAGGATGTCCAGTTCGCGGACTTTTTCCTCGGCCAGCAATGGCGTGAGATAACTGAGGAAGGCGGGCGGGATGCCAAAAGCCGCCGCCACACGCCATCCGTCGGACTCCTTGAGCGCGATCAGCCCCGCCTGGCCTGCCAGCATTTCGATGGAAATGCGCAGCACGCGCGCCAGAAGTTTCTCCAGGTCAAGTTCCTGGGTCAGGGCGCGCGCCAGTTCGAGCATGTAATCGCGTTGGCGGATGCGGAAATCGGGCAGCATGGGATTATTTTATCATCGGGCGCGAACGGCGAGTGTAAGAGGATGGTATGCGTTTGGATTGCATCCGTCTCAGACCAGACTTGCAGGACAACCGTTCGAAAATAAAGGCGAAGTGAATTTTATAGGACTTACGCAAAACTCCCACATATGTCGTTTCGAAGTTTCTCTAAATACCATATTTGGTAGCTTTGCGCCTATTTTGCGTAAGTCCTGTCCTATTTT
>CAZGFR010000002.1:0-66946 GCA_964524485.1 uncultured Anaerolineaceae bacterium
GCGCAATACGTCGTCCCCAATGGATTCAACCGCCGTGTGCTGGCTGAGTTCAACCTGCGCTCGGCTTATCACTTCTGCCAGTTGCGCGCAGCCTCCAACGCGCACTTCTCGATCCGCAAGATCGCCGAGCGCATCCACGAGGAGCTGACGCGCGTCCACCCGCTGTTGACAAAGTACATGCGTCTGCCCGAAGAGACCTGGCAGAACGTGGAAGAAAATTACTTCACGGCATGAAACGCGCCCTGCTCCTGTTGGCCTTGTTCCTGACCGCCTGCGCCCCCCAGGCGGATTCGACGCCCGCGCCCGTCTCCCTTGTCCCCTATGTAACGCACACCCCCGCCCCAGCCGTCCCCTGGACCTCGGGCCTGGTGACCGCTTCCGCGCCGCTGCCGTCGCCCACGCCGTTTGTCTACACCGTGCAGCAGGGCGACACGCTGGGCAGCATCGCGCTGAAGTTCGGCGTCTCGATCAACGACCTGCAGACCGCCAATCCTGAAATCTCGCCGAACAGCATGTCGGTGGGGCAGGTGCTTCAAATTCCCAGCAGCCCCGAGAATCCCTCGGGGGAACCGACGCCACAGCCTGCTCCCTTCCGCGTGGAGCAGACAACGTGTCACCCCAGCGCGGACGGCGGGATGTGGTGCTTCATCCTTGCGCACAATGACTCGACCACCGCGCTGGAGAACGTAAGCGCGCAGGTCATTTTGATCGATGTAAACGGAAATCAACTCGCCAGTCAGCCTGCTTTGCTGATCCTGAACATCCTGCCGCCCAACACCTCCCTGCCGATGACGGTTTTCTTCGACGCGCCCATCCCCGCGAATGCGACGCCGCAGGTGCAGGTCCTGACCGCGATCCAACTTCAGGCGAACGACTCGCGTTATCTGCCCGCCTCGGTACAGAATGTGCTCGTGCAAGTGGACTGGAACGGGCACAGCGCCCAGGTCAGCGGACAAGTCTTCCTGCCCGCCGAATCAAAAGCCGCCGTGTCCATTTGGGTGGCCGCGACGGCATATGATGAGTTGGGTCAAGTGGTGGGAGTCCGCCGCTGGGAGGGCGGCGCGATTCCGCCGGGGACGAGTCTGCCGTTTGCGATGACGGTATCCAGCCTGGGCGGGGAGATTGCACGGGTTGAAGTCGTGGTCGAAGCTCGACCGTAGAACCCGCCCCCACCCGTCCTCCCCCATTTTCCAAAGGAAAATAGGGGAGGTGCCCGCAGGGCAAAGGGGGTGGGTTACTTCCCTTCCAACCACATATATCGTTCGATCGGAATATCGATGGGGGTGAAGACGTAGCCCTTCACGTAGGGTTTGACCAGTTGATAGCTCAAGTAATGCACGGTGAACAGCACGGGGGCGTCGTCCACGATCATCTGCTCGGCCTGCTGATAGAGCGCAATGCGCTGGGTCACGTCGCGTTCGGTGCGGGCTTGTTCGAGGATGGCGTCCAACGCGGGGTTGGAGTAACCGCCATTGTTTTGTTGCGAGCCCGTGTGGAAGAGCACATCCGCGAAGTTCTCAGGGTCGGGATAGTCGGCACACCAACCGCCATCGAAGATCTGGCCGTGGTTGCCCGAATAGATCGACTCCAGATAGTAGTTCGGCTCGATGTTCTCGACCGTGATGGTCACGCCGAGGTTCTGCTCCCACATCTGGATCAGGGCGGCCACATCCGCGCTGACGTAGCTGCCGAGTCCGCTGTTGGTGTAGACGATGGGCGGCAGGTTCGTGCCATACTTGGACTGCTTGAGCAGGTCGCGCGCCGCGGCGGGATCGTAGGGCAGGCCCTGGAGCGCGATGTTGAATCCAGGCAGCCCGGGCGGATACAGTCCGATGGCGGGCAGGGCATGCCCGCGCATGACCACGTCGATGTATTGCTGGCGGTTGAAGGCCATGCTGAAGGCCTTGCGCACGTTGACGTCGTCGAAGGGCGGGCGGGTGTTGTCAAAGACCACATAGCTCGTACACAGTTCCACGCCTGTGAGCAGTTCGTTGTGCAGCGGCTCGGTCGGGTCGGTGAAGCGTTCGATGGAGTAGACACCCGTGATGTCCACCTCACCCGATTCGTACAGGCGCTGACTGTCGCCCGAATACAGGTTGACGACCACGTACGGGATGGACGGTGCGCCGAGGTAGAAGTCGGCGTTGGCCTGATAGACTATGCGCTGGAAGCTGGTCCACTCGATCAGCTTGTACGGGCCCGTGCCGTTGGGCTGACGGTACCACTCCGAGCCTGATTCGACGTTTTTCTTATCGAGCACAAAGGCGGTGGGATAGGTCAACTTGAGCAGGAAGTACGGCTTGGGAGCATCTATGGTGACTTCGAGCGTGTGGTCGTCCACGGCGCGCAAGCCACTGACATGGTCGGCCTGGCCAGCCGCCATTTCCTTCGCGCCGACGATGTCGCCGAGATAGGTCAGGGCGGTATCCGAAGCCAGCGCGGGGCTGAGGGCGCGCTCCCACGAATAGACGAAGTCACTCGCGGTGACGGGGCGGCCATCGTGGAAGACGGCGTTCGGACGCAGGTGGAAGGTATAGACCGTGCCGTCAGCGTTCACGTCCCAGGTCTCGGCCAGGTCGGGCGTCAGGTTGAGGCGCGGATCGAAGGAGACCAGTCCGCTGTAGAGGCGTTTGTCACCCGAGCCGTGCGTGGTGGCGGGGTCGTACTCGCGCGGGTTGGTCGACTCGCTGCCTTCGAGGACCAGCGCCTGATTCATCGGCACGTCGACCCGGGCGGCGGCGCGCGCCGTGCCCGAACTGACCAGGGTCATCCCCAGGGCCAGGCTGAACAAGACCGCAATGATTTTCTTCAGATTAGCCATTGTTTCCTCCTTTGCGGCGCTGGGCCAGGACAACGCCCAGCACGATCACACCGATCAACAGGCCGAAGACGCAGCAGAAACATACCAGGGCGATCGTCAACGAGAGCGGCGGACCCGAGGGGGAAAAGGTCGGCGTGGAGGGATTCCCGCCCGACGAGGAGGTAGGCACGACGTAGGGCGTGGGGGTCACGGCCAGCGGCGCGCCCGAGACGGGCACATAGGTGGGAACCACCGTCGGGGTGGGCTGGGCGGTCGGTTGCGCGGAAACAGGCCGAGGGTCCGCGCCAATGGCGACGCGCCAGGCGTCTTCCAGACCGTCCACATCGAAACCGTAGACCTTGAGCAGGGCGTCATCCACGGTGGAACCGTCGCGCAGCGCTTCGAGCAGGCTGGTCATCTTGCTTTGACCGTAGGTCTCGATCAGGAATTTGACGATGCTGTACGACTGGCTGTAGGACAGGCTGGCCTTATCAGCGACTTCCGAGAAGCCCACGCTAAGCGAGCGGACCGTGAGCAGGCCGTTGTTTTGGATGGCGTCGTTCAACTGCGCCGCTGAGCTTGGGTCGAGTTCGCCTTCCGAGTAGACGGCCAGGCCTTCGTTGAGCCAGGTGGGCACGTCGCCCAGGCAGGAAAAGGTCAGATGGCCGACCAGTACGTGCGTCAACTCGTGAACGACGGTGCTCTTGTCCCAGTTCGTATCGGCGCCCGAGGAGGTACCCATGATGACGATGTTGTGCTCGGGGAAGGCCATGCCGCCCGTCCACGAAGGCTCATAGAGGATGGCATCGCGCATGTCGTTGTAATCGGCATACACGTACAGGTCGATGGGCGCGTCGGTCTTCAGGCCCGATTGCTTTGCGTTGAATTCGAGTCCGCTCACACCCGAGTTGAGCATCTCCTGCGCGAAGGACTTGTCGAAGCCATACCAGTGCAGGCGCAGGTCGCCCGAGGTGATGGTCTGCCACGGGTGGACGTTGTCCAGCCAGGTGACGGTCTTCTTCTCGGAGACGGTTTCCTTGCCCGAATCATCGGTGACGTGCCAGCGCCACCAGATGGCGGCCCCAGGTGGCAGGGATCCGCTCTGGCGCATGTCCCAGGTCCACTCGACGTTCAGACTGGAAGCAGGGGTGAACTGCGGGTAGGCCTTGGCAACCACCTGTCCGCAGGTTTGTTGCCCGGTACCATATTCGAGCATGACCGAGGTGATGGTCGAGTTGGCCGTCAGGTCGGCCGAAAAGGTGATGGTGTTGGGGAAATCGAGGGTCGCGGTGTCGTTCCCCACGTCCGCGGCGGGAGCAGCCGCCACGGTCCGCAGCGGCAGGAACATCAGCGCGAACAGGGTCAGCAGCAGATAAAATGACCTTAATCGCATGGTACCTCCTTTTGGGTTCGGGCAACTATATCATAAATCCCCAAGCGCCCCGGGCAGGGAGTACCAAAAGCCTACCGGCGCGTTTGCATCCTTGTAAACCAGAAGATAAGCTTCCTTAATTGACGCTTAACCCCCTTGCAAGTATAATCCTCCTATCCACCCCTCACCGAGGGGTTTATTGAGGCCCATTTATGGCGTTGCGCGGAAACTTACGCGATTTTACGATCACCCAACTGCTCAATCTGATCAACCTTGCAAGTAAAACAGGGACCCTCATCGTGGACGGTCCCAATGAGCAGGCCTACGTCTCCTTCCGCGAAGGGAAGTTGGCGTATGCGCGCATTGGCCGCGAGGAAAGCACTCTGGCGGCTGTGTTGCACCGCGCCAACAAATTGAGCGCCAACCAGTACCGCGCCATCACCGAGCGCGCCGGCGCGATGACCGACAAGGAACTCGGCCTGCTGTTGATCAACGCAGGGTATGTCACCCAGGAGGACATCCTCCTCAACCTGCAGGCCTACTTCACCGAGATCATCCGCCGCCTGTTCACCTGGGTGGAGGGCATCTTCCGCTTCGAGGCCGACATGCTGGCCCCCGAGGACCGCATCAACGTGCGGCTCGACCTGGAGAACATCATCATCGAAGGCTCGCGCCAGCTGCGCGAATGGGAACAGTTGCAGGACGAGATCCCCAGCCTCGAGATGGCGCTCAAGTTCACCGACCGTCCGCTGACCAACGTCAACTTGAACGTGGAAGAGTGGCGCGTCGTCAAGTACATCAACCCGAAGAACACGATGAAGCAGATCGCCGCAGCATGCAAGATGAACGATCTGGAGATCCGCCGCATCGTATATGGCCTGCTACAGGCCGGGCTGGTGGAGATCGTGCGACCTGAAGGTGTGGTCGTCCCGCCCAGCCCCAAGACCTACCCGACCCAAGATAAGAACGAACAAAAATCGCTGATCAACAAGTTGATCGGCCGCATCCGCTCGATGTAGTCACCACGGATAGAAGGAATCATATTTATGCAAACGGTTAAAATGGTGGTAACAGGCCCCTTCAGCGCCGGCAAGACGGAGTTCATCCAGTCGGTCAGCGAGATCGACGTCGTCTCCACCGAGCGGAAGATCTCCTCCCGGGAGGAGCGCACGGTCAAGGACAACACAACGGTGGCCATGGACTTCGGCCGCATCACCGTGGACGAGGACCTGGTCCTTTACCTCTTCGGCACGCCCGGTCAGAAGCGCTTCGACTTCATGTGGGAGATCCTCTCCGAAGGCATGCTCGGCTTCATCGTCATGGTCGACAGCACCCGCCCGGAGACCTTCCGCGAGGCGCGCTCCATCCTGGAGACCTTCCGCGCCTACGCCCCCACCCCCTACGTGGTCGCTGCCAACAAGCAGGACCGCGAAGATGCCTGGGACATCGACGACATGCGTCACGCCCTACGCCTCGACCCCAAGACCAAACTCCTGCCCTGCGTCGCCACTGACCGCAACACGGTCAAGGCCACCCTTCTCGAATTGCTTTACAGCATCCTCGAGGAAATGGAAAACGGCAAATAAAGATTCAGGTTCCGTAGCAGCGTGTCTTCCATCACCACCAACCAGGGAATTGTTCATTACGAGGTCTATGGCCGCGGACGGCCGGTGATTCTGCTGCACGGCTGGCTGGGATCGTGGGGGCTATGGCAGGAAACCATGGCATTTCTCGGCGCGTTTTATCGCACCTATGCGCTGGATTTTTGGGGTTTCGGCGAGTCGGGCAAGAAACGCGATAGCTACGCCGTGGATGACTTCGTCGACCTGGTCAATCAGTTCATGGAACAACTCGGCATTGTGCGCGCTCCCCTGGTGGGACATAGCATGGGCGGCACGGTCAGCCTCTCGGTCGCCATCCGCTACCCCGAGCGGGTCAGCAAAGTGGTGGTGGTTGGCTCGCCCATCGTCGGCTCGTCGCTGGCCCCGCTGTTGAAACTGGCAGGTTATCGTCCGGTCGCCTTCTTCCTTTTCAACCTGATGGGTCCCTTCCGTGCGTGGATGAAGTATTACTACTCCCGCCAGATCTGCAGCGACCCGCGCTTCCCAAACATGATGGACCGCGACCTATCCAAGACCACCCTCGAATCCTTCCTGCGTTCCATCGCCTCCCTGCGTCGCACCGACCTGCGGCCGTCGCTCAACCAGATTCACATCCCCGCCATGGGCATGTACGGCGACCGCGACAAGGTGGTGCACCCCATGCAATGGCAGCCCATGTTGACGGGAATTCCACAGTCCCAGATCGTCCGCTTCCCCAAGGCTGGACATTTCTCCATGCTCGAAGAGCCGACCGAATTCAGCCAAAAATTAAAGGCTTTTTTGGATGAGCGAGTCCCATGAGCGACTCCTATTTTTATCCCCAACGGATGGGGCGGATCATCCTGCAGGGTATGGAAGAGATCATTGGTCGCACGGGCTTGTACGCCGTCTTGAATCTATCCTCCCACAGCGACTACATTGGGAATTATCCCCCCTCCTCCACAGAGCGCACCTTTCCGTTCCAGACCGTCAGCGACCTGCACGTGGCGCTGGAGCAGGCCTACGGTCCGCGCGGCGGACGGGGGCTGGCCCTGCGCATCGGGCGGGCCACCTTCACCTACGGCCTGCGTGAATACGGGACCATGCTTGGGCTAACCGAGATGGCCTTCCGCCTGCTGCCGCTCTCCTCCAAACTCCACACAGGCGCCAAAGTTTTTGCCGATCTCTTCAACCATCACACGGACCAGGTGGTGCAGCTGGAGGAGACTGATCGTCACATCCTCTGGCAGATCGAGCGTTGTCCGCTGTGCTGGGGGCGTCACACCGAGGAACCCGTCTGCCACCTGGCAGTGGGCCTGTTGCAGGAATCCCTCTATTGGATGAGCGGCGGCAAGATCTTCAACGTGGAAGAAATCCAGTGCATCGCGCGCGGAGATCCCGCCTGTACGATTCAGATCGAAAAAACACCCATTCCATAAATTTTACGAGGTTGCAAGGGCGGGGAAACCCGCTCTTGTTTATAATAGGCTTATGCATAAGGTAATCCTGAACGCCCCGAAGATCATCGCGCCCTTCTGCGAGCCCGCTCGCGAGATGCGCGTGCAAAACACCCCGCTTTGGCTGCACCAACGCAACTTGCTGGCCCCGTACGTGACCAGCGAGCAGGAACTGCGCCCGGGCGAACGGTTGCAGCCCACCCGGCAGCCCACGCTGGCCTACCGCGACAACCTCTTCTTCGACGAAGGCTACATCAGCGCCTTCATCGCCGAGGCCAAAAAGCGCAAACACGCCTCCCGCGCCGCCTTCTCGGTGAACGATCCCGCCTTCCGTGAACACGCTCTGCCGCTTTCCAGCTCCTACACCCCCGCCGGGAGCGTGTACCTGGCTGACCTGTGGTACTACCCCAACGGCCCCGTGGCGGATGTGGAACCGCTGGTCATCGACATGCAGTCTCGCGAGATCGGTTATTACCACGTCCCCACCTACATGGCCGACAAGAGCGGCGACCTGGTCTTTCAGGTGCCCCTGCGCTCCCTGCTGGCTATTGATTCTTGGGTGCACATCTACATCGCGGACGTGGTCTTTGGCCTGTTCGCGCGCGGAGCTCGTTACGAGAAGAAGGCCAACGATGAGTTATCCTTCAAACTCATGATTATTGGCAAAGCCATTTATGAAGGACGCCAGGTTCTGGAGTGTTCTCAAGTAGTAAAGATTGGCAAGAACTGCGTGATCGACCCAAGCGTTGTCATCAAGGGTCCCACATTCATTGGCGATAATGTCCATATTGACGCAGGTGCGGTGATCGATAACAGCATCATCGGTAACAACGTGAATATTGGCCAGGGATGTCAGATCATGCTCTCGGTGGTGGGCGACGGTACCTTCCTGCCCTTCCGCGCCGCGTTGTTCATGACCACTGTGATGGAGAACTCCATGATCGCGCAGAATACCTGCCTGCAAATGTGCGTGGTGGGACGCAACACCTTCATCGGCGCAGGCTCCACCTTCACTGACTACAACCTGATCCCTGCCCCCATCCGCGCCATCGGCGGCGACGGCAAACTGGGCATCTCCAATCGCCCGGTGATGGGCGGCTGTGTGGGACACAACTGCCGCATCGGTGCGGGCATGCTGGTCTACCCTGCCCGCACCATCGAATCGGACGTGGTGCTGGCCGCCTCGAAGGAGCGCCGAATCATCGACCGCGACATCCGCTTCGAGGACAGCGACCACCACCGCATGAAGGCCGCGCACATGCACCAGACTCCCTATCATCCCCAAACCAAGGCGGAACCGGAGTCTTGGTAGGTATGGATTCGTTCGCGTTCATCATCCACCCCATCGACCCCAAGCGCGACGTCAGCCGAAAATTTCCCTTCCTGGGCAAAGTGCTGAACGAGCGCCAGATCGACTTCTTCTCCACCTACTTCCCGCCCGTTTACATCTCTGAGATCGAGGGCATCACCTCGCAAGCTACCGGCAAGCAGATCAAAGGCTGGTTCATTGCCTGTCCCTTCACGCCGCGCCGCATGTTGGAATTGCCAGTGCGCACGGTGTATCGTAAAATTATTCAGACCGGCCACCTGGCCGAAAAACTGGGCGCGGACATCCTGGGACTCGGCGCCTTCACCTCGGTGGTGGGCGACGCGGGCGTCACCATCGCGGACCGTCTGGCGGTTCCCGTTACAACGGGCGACTCCTACACGGTGGCGCTGGCCGTCCAGGCCATCCGCGACGCCGCCCGCATCATGGACATTTCCATGAAGGACGCCACCGTGGCGGTGGTCGGCGCGACCGGTGCGATCGGCCGTGTGTGCGCCGAGCTGCTGGCCGACGAGGCCGCCGAGTTGCTGCTCGTGGCCCGGGACGAGAAAAAACTCGCAGAATTGCAGAGCCGGCTCCAGGTCCGCGCCAAGAGCAGGCTGGTGACCAGCACGAAGATGGATGTCCTCTCGCGGGCGCAGTTGATCCTGACCGTGACCAGCGCCATCCACGACGTCATCCGCCCTGAGCATTTGCTGCCCGGCAGCGTGGTGTGCGACGTGGCCCGCCCCCGCGATGTTTCTGCAATGGTGGCGGCGGCGAGAAATGATATATTAGTGATTGACGGCGGAATGGTGGACGTGCCAGGCCCCGTGAATTTCCATTTTAACTTCGGTTTTCCGCCTGGGAAGGCGTATGCCTGCATGGCCGAGACCATGGCTCTGGCGCTGGAAGGCCGTTTCGAGGACTATACCGTGGGCAAAGACATCACGGTCGAACGCGTCCAAGAGATCACCGCCATTGCCGAACGGCATGGCTTTCGCTTGAGCGGCTTCCGCTCTTTCGAGCGCGAAGTAACGGAAGAACAGATCGAAACCGTGCGTACGAACGCCCGAAGGGCGCAACGCAACTAGGATTTTTGGAGGCCTTATGGGAAATGCCCGCCTGCTGGTCGTAGAGGATGATGTCGACATCGCCAACATGCTCAAGATCTATTTCACAGGGCTTCAGTATGAAGTGGATGTAGCCAATCGCGGCTCCGACGCCCTGGAGAAGACCCGCCATGTCCTGCCGCACCTGATCGTGCTGGACATCATGCTGCCCGACATCGACGGGTATGAAGTCTGCCGCAACCTGCGCACCAACACCCGCACCAGCCACATCCCGGTCATTTTCCTGACCCAGAAGGATGAGCGCAGCGACAAGCTGCAGGGGCTGGAACTGGGCGCGGACGACTACATCACCAAGCCGTTCGACATCGAAGAACTGAAGCTGCGCGTGATGGGCGCCATCCGCCGCTCGGAGCGCGAGAGTCTCACCGACCCGCGCTCTGGCCTGCCCGCCGGCCGCCTGATCGAAGAGCAGCTGCGCCGCATCATCCGCGAGGAGAATTGGGCTCTGCTCGACATCCGCGTCAACCATTTCGAGTCCTTCCGCGACGTGTATGGGTTCGTAGCGAGCGACGATGTCCTGCGCTTCACGGCCATGATGATCGGCGAGACCGTGGACGAGGTCGGCACGTCCAGCGATTTCATCGGCCACGCGGGCGGCGACAACTTCATCGTCATCACCCGAGACGAACGCGCCGCGGCCCTCAAGCAGCGCCTCAAGGCCCGCTTCGCCGAAGAGGTGCTGACCCACTATAACTTCATCGACCGCCAGCAGGGCTTCATCCAGGCCCCCAAATCGGACGGCGGCGTGGAAAAAGTCCCGTTCATGACCTTCTCGATTGGCGTGGTTTCGCCGAGCCAGCAGTCGTTCGCCGACATCCGCGAGATCACCGAACTGGCCGCCGAGGCGCGCCGACAGGACGCCAACTCCCCCGCCGCTTAGTGGTGATGTAGGCGATGCTGGCTGGCCTGGGTATCGGAATTTGGGGGCTCGCGATCGGACTGGTGTCCGTATTCGTGGTTTGGGCCTTCATGGTCCTGATTCCGCGCAACCAGAACACGGCCGAACCCAGCCAACCCGCCCTGGTCCTCCCCGATCTACAACAATCCACAGATGCTGTTTTGGTCGTCGAGCCCGGTGGGCGCGTCGGCTATTTGAACATGCTGGCCCGCCAGTTGTTCACCCTCGGCGAGAATGAAGCCGCCGACCTGGAACGCCTGGCGCGCCGCGTCCGCCCGTTGGATGACTTCCTGCAGGTATGCGCGCGCCCCAGCCAGAAGCGGCTGACCATCAACGGCAAACTACTGGAAGCCACCTCCTACGAGGTGCCCGGGGTGCTGCCGCTGAACCTGGTCACCCTGCGCCAACTGGACCTGACCCCCGCCCTGTCCACGGGCGAGTCGAACGGCTCGATCCTTAAGGTGGTGACCGATTTCAGCCAGGTCATCGCCGCCAGCCTCGACCTGGAGAGCACCATCGCCTCTGTGCTGGAGTACGTCAACCGCCTGGTGCCCGCCGAGGCGATGGAACTCAAGGTCTGGGATGCCGCGCATCAGACGCTGATCCCCTACTGGACTCACGACACAGGCGCGGGGTCCACGGGCGCGATACGCATGAACCAATCCCAGTTCGGGGCGCTGACCTCGCAGCTGGTCAGCCAACTTCAGCCGCTCCTGCTCGAGCGGACCCAGATCGCCCAGATCGACGCGACTTCGCGGATTCAATCCTACCTGGGCGTGCCGCTCATGGCGGGCAATGAACTGACCGGCGTCATCGAGGCGGGACAATTTGGCTCGGCCACCTTCGGCCAGCACGACCTGGAGTTGGTCCGCTTCGTCTCGGGTCAGGCGGCGGTGGCCATCCGCAACGCAGCCCTGTATGAAGAAGAACAAGGCCGCGCCTCGGAACTGGCAGCCCTTGCCAACCTGACCCAGGCCATCAGCGCCATCCAGGAACCGCGCGACCTGTTCACCCGCCTGGTGGACAGCGTGGCGCCGCTCTTCAATGCGGAGATCGTGGGCTTCCTGCTGTACGATGAGAACCGCCGCATGCTCGAAGGCCAGGTCCCCTTCCGCGGGCTGCCGACCTCCATCGTGGAGATCTACCGCGCCTCCATCTCCGCTGACAGCCCCGCTGAACGAATCCTCTCCTATCAAAAACCGATTGTAACCATCGACGCCGCACAGGACGAGAACTGGCATACCCTTGGCCTGACCAACGTGGCCGTGGCCGCCTCGCTGCGCGACTCGGCGCTCGTGCCGCTCCTCTCGGGCGGACGCATGGTCGGCTTCCTGCAAGTCTCGCACCACCGAGGCGGGACGGCCCCGTTCACCAGCGAGGAAGTGCGCTTGATGAACATCGTCGCCAACCAGGCGGCGACCATCATCGAAAATGCCCTGTTGGTGCAGCAATCCCGTTCGCGCGCGCAGCGTTCCGACGCCCTGCGGCGCATTGCCAGCCTCTCCGCCTCTTCCGCCACACTGGACGAAGTGCTCAAGTTTTCGATGCAGGAACTGGCCCGCCTCTTCCAGGCTGACGCGGGCGGCATCTTCCTACTGGATGAGGAACTCGGCCAATTGCGCCTGCACCGCGAGTCGACCTGGAACGTGTCCGAGCCCGTTATGGACACCTTCAAGACCCTGTTCGTGGACGATCCCGAATATCTGCTGACCGTTTCGTACAGCCGCAAGCCTTTCCTCTCGGGCCGCCTCAACACCGACCGCCGCGTGCTGTCCTTCTACCGTCCGCTGAAAGATGCCCTGCAAATGGAGTCGGCGCTGGTGGTGCCGTTGGTGGTGCGCGAGCACAGCCTGGGCGAATTGATGCTGGGCAGCCAGCAGGTGGATCACTTCAGTTCCTTCGACCTGCAGGTCATCACCACGGCGGCGGGACAACTCGCCGCAGCGGTGGAAAGCGACCGCCTGCTCGGCCAGACCGACTCCAGCCTGCGCCAGCGCGTCCAGCAGTTGACGGCCATCGCGCGCGTCAGCCGCGAACTGGGTTCCTCGCTCGACCTCAAACACCTGCTGACGGTCATCCACGAGGAGAGCCTGCGCATTTTGCAGGCGGGCTGCGGGACGATCCTGCTGCTCGAAAACGGCGGCCAGCCCGAGGGTCCCGTGGTGAAGATGGCGGTGGGATGCCCCGTTGATAACGGGTTGAGTCCGCTCGACCGCAAGGTGGTCCAGTCGGGACAATCGCTGGTGGTGAGCGACTTCGATGCGGGCGGCGGTCACGCCCCGCACGGCGAGGTCCGCTCGGCGCTGGTGGTGCCCATCCTACACCAGGGCAACGTGGTGGGTCTGTTGAACCTGCACTCCAACCAGCCTTCGTTCTTCCATGCGGAGGCGCTCGAGATCATGGAGGTGATGGCGGCCCAGGCGGCCATCGCCATCTACAACGCCCAACAGTATCAGCAGGAGCGCCAGCGCTCCGACCTGCTGCGACGCCGCGCCGAAGCTTTCGCCAAACTGACCGAGGTCAGCCAGGCCCTGCACCAGGACATCTCGATGGAGCAGGCCATGTACGCGCTGGCGCAAAGCATCCGCGCCGCCACCCCCTTTCGCGTGGTGCTGATCAGCATCTTCGAGCCTGAGACGGACATGCTGCGGCGCGTGGCGGGCGTAGGCCTGCCGCAGGAGACCCTGAACGAACTGCTGGCGCGCAAACAGTCGCTGACCAGCATCCAGCAGTTGATGAGGCCCGAGTTCAAGGTCAGCCGTTCCTACTTCATCCCCTCCGATCAGACGCCCATCCTGCCCGCCGACATGCACTACGTGTATTCGAGTTATGAGGGCGTGTCTGCTGTATCGCAGAATGCCTGGAACGCAGACGATTTCCTGCTCATCCCGCTCGAAGATGCGCAGGGCAAACTGCTGGGCCTCGTCAGCCTGGACGATCCCTCCACAGGTCTGCGTCCCGACCGCGCCACCATCGAACTGGCCGAAGGCTTCGCCGTCCAGACTTCCCTGCTCATCAGCAACACGAGCCGCCTGAACACCTTCCAGACGCGCATCGCGGCGCTCTCCGACGGCATCCAACGCCAGCAGAAACTGCTCAGCGTGAGCCAGAACGACCTGCCGATGTTGCTGCGCAAAGACCTCGAGCAGACCATCTCCCTGCACAACCTCGAACGCCGCGCCCAGCGCATCCGCGCGGGTTTGGCCATCACCGAGTCGGTCAGCCGCCAGTTGGACGCCGCCTCGGCGCTCAAGGCGCTCGCCACCGAGACGCTCACCCAATTGGGTATGTCGGCCGCCCTGGTGGCTGAGAACGCGGCCGAGGGTCCGCGCCTGATGCCGCCGCTGGGGAGCATCCCGCGCGCCACCAACGTGGAGGCCCTGTTCGGTCAGCGCAACCCGTTGCGCGTCGTCCTGCAGACGGGCAACCCGATCCTGGTGGCCAACCTCGACGAAGACGAAGAGTGGCGCGACACGCCCCTGCTGACGTCGCTGCGCTCCAAGGGCATGATCTGCCTGCCCGTCACGGTCCGCAACCAGGTGGTGGCTGCCATGCTGGCCGTCACCCCCGAACCCCTGCCCGCCTTCACCGACGAAGACCGCCAGGTGTACTTCCAGATCTCGCGGCAGACCTCGGTCATTTTGCAGAACATCTTCCTGCTCAACGAGACCAGCCGCCGCCTGCAGGAAGTGGACCTGCTGCTCGACTTCAGCCGCCGCATCGCGGGCCTGACGCCGGACGAGATGCTCAAGTCGCTGCTCGAAAGCGCGCGCCGCGTCATCTCCAACGCGCACGCGGGCGTGGCCCTGCTTTGGAACGCGCAAGCCGACCAGTTGCTTCCGCGCGCCGTCTCGGGCTACGCCGATAACACCAGCCTGCTGCGCGTGGCCTATCGCAGCGGCGAGGCCCTGCCCGGCATCGTGTTCGAGTCGCGCAAGCCGCGCCGCGCCGATGAGATCAACTTCCTGCGCGATTATCCGCTCAACGCCGAGAACCTGCTGCTTTACCGCCAGGCCACGGGCGGACGCCTGCCCGTCTCGAGCCTGCTCATCCCTATCGTGGCAGGCGACAAGAACCTCGGCCTGCTGGTGCTCGACAACTTCAACACCGTGGCCGCCTTCAAAGCTGACGACGAGGCCCTGCTGCTCTCGCTGGCCCAGCAGGTGGCGCTTTCGCTGGAGAACGTCCGCCTGGTGCAGACCACCCAGGAACGCGCCCAGCAGTTGGAGGCGCTCAACGCCGCCGCCGCTTCCCTGACCTCCAGCCTGCGCAGCGACCAACTGGTGGATTCCCTGCTCAAGCGACTCCAATCCATCCTGCCGTACGACACGGCCACCCTGTGGCTACGCGAGCGCGACCGTCTGATGGTCTCCTCCGCCGACGGCTTCCCCGATAACGAACGCCGCCTCGGCCTGACCATCTCCATCTCCGACAGCGCCCTGTTCAACGAGATGATGCGCACGGGACATGCCATCGCCGTCGGCGATGTGCGCGAGGACCCACGCTTCCCGCACGTCGAGGCCCCACGCCTGTCGTGGCTGGGCATCCCGTTCTTCTCGAAGGGCGAACTGAGCGGTATGATCGCGCTCGAAAAATGGCAGGCGCACTTCTATCACGAGGATTACGTCCAGGTGGCGATGACCTTTGCCAGCCAGGCCGCCGTCTCGCTGGATAACGCCCGCCTGTACGAGGACAGCCTCAACCGCGCCGCCGAACTGACCCAGCGCTCCCAGCGTCTGGCTGCGCTCAACCGCTTCTCCTCGTCCCTCAACGGGCTGTTGGACGCGGACCAAATCCTGCAAGCCGCCAGCGCGGAGCTGTTGCAGGCTGTGGGCGTGGAGCGCGTCTCGGCGGTGGTCTTCGAACACGGCCGAGCGGTGTGGATGTCGTCCACGCCCGCCGCGGGACAAAGCCTGCCGCAAGTCCTGCCCTACTCGCCCATCTTCGACCGCCTGCGCGAATCGCTGGGCGTCTTCAACACAGGCAACGTCCGTCGCGAACGAGACCTGACCCCGCTGACCGAATTCGTCGGCCAGGAAACCGCCTCCCTGCTGGCGCTGCCGCTCATCAGCGGTACGGACCTGCGCGCCCTGCTCTTTGCGCACTCGGTCAACGAAGCCTACTTCGGCGTGAACGAAATCGAACTGGCGCGCACCATCGCGAACCAGTCGGCCATCGCGCTGGAGAACGCCCGCCTGTACGAAGCCACCGTCCAGACCGCCCAGCGCCTGTCCATCCTCAACGAGAGCAGTTCCGAGATCGGCGCCACGCTTGATCTGGAGCAGATCTACGCCGCGGTGGAGCGTTCCGTCAAGAAATTGATGCCCGCCGAATCCTTCGTCATCAGCCTGTACGATGAAGCCAACAACGAGATCGAGGGCGTATACCTGATCGAGCAGGGCACGCGCATCCCGTCCATCCTGCATCCCATGGATGAGGAAAGCCTGACGGGCAAGGTCATCCGCACGGGCAAGCCGATCCTCACCAATACGCTCGAAGACACGGACAAGGCGGGCGGCATTGTGTACGGCAGCAACACCGATCCGCTTTCGATCCTGTCGGTGCCCATGGTCAGCCCGGGCGGCAAGGCCATCGGCATGCTCTCGGCGCAGAGTTATCACGCCAACGCCTACAGCCCCGACGACCTGCAGCTGCTCGGCACGCTGGCCAACCAGGCCATCGTCGCCATCCAGAACAGCCGCCTGTTCGCCGAGACCCAGCGCCTGGCGCAGGAACTCGAACAACGCGTCATCGAACGCACTGCCCAGTTGACGCGCGAACAGCAGAACACCATCACCCTGCTGCGCATCCTGACCGAGGTTTCTTCCAGCCTCGACCTGGACCGCGCGCTCAACCGCACGCTGTCGCTGCTCAACGACGCCACCGGCGCGGAACAGGGCACCATCATGCTGCTGCACCCCGAGGATTACCTGCTGCATTACCGCGCGGGCTACGGCTACTTGAGCGACCGCTCGGACGTCACCAACTCGCGCGGGTTCACGCTCAAGGTCGGCGAAGGCCTGGCGGGCTGGGTGGTGCAGAACCGCGAGGCGGTGCTGATCAACGACCTGCACAAGGACCCGCGCTGGGTGCGTTCGACCAGCGCAGGCCAGGACCACCGCAGTTCCATCGTCGCGCCGCTGCTGGTCGGCGAGGATGTGATCGGCGTGCTGATGATCTTCCACCGTGAACTGAAGTTCTTCAGCCCCGACATCCTGAACCTGGTCAAGGCCATCGCCAGCCAGGTGGCTGTGGCCATCAACAACGCCCACCTGTACGAACTCATCCGCGACCAGGCCGAGCGTCTCGGCTCAATGCTGCGCAAGGAACAGGAAGAGGCCAGCCGCTCGCAGGCCATCCTCGAAGCCGTGGCCGACGGCGTGCTCGTCACAGGCAGCGACAACGCCATCAGCTTCGTCAACTCGTCCATCGAGCGCATCCTGGGTGTGCAGGCCGACCACATGATCGGGCAGGCGTTGGAATCCTTCGGCGGCCTGTTCGGAAACACCGCCGAATTGGTCGAGACCATCCGCCGCTGGTCCGAGGAGCCGTCCTCCTTCGAGCCTGGCGACACCTACGCCCAGCAACTGGAACTGGAGACGGGCCGCATCGCCCTGATCCACCTGGCGCCCGTCATCTTCCAGAACGACTTCCTCGGCACGGTGTCCATCTTCCGCGATATCACGCACGAGGTCGAAGTGGACCGCTTGAAGTCCGAGTTCGTGGCCACCGTCAGCCACGAACTGCGCACGCCCATGACGTCCATCAAGGGTTACACCGACATCCTTTTGATGGGCGCGGCGGGCGCCTTCAACGAAAACCAGGCGCACTTCTTGACGATCATCAAGAACAACGCCGAGCGTCTGAACGTGCTGGTCAACGACCTGCTCGACATCTCGCGCATCGAGGCAGGACGCGTCACCCTCACCCCTCAGCCCATCGACATCCGCGATGTGGCCGAGGATGTGCTGGGCGAGGTACTGCGTCGCACCCAGGATGAAAGCAAACCCATGGCCATCTCTCTCGACGCGTCCAAGGACCTGCCGCGTGTGCTGGGCGATCCTGAGCGCGTGCGCCAGATCATCTCCAACCTGGTGGATAACGCCTACAACTACACGCCCGAGAACGGAACCATCAAGATCCGCATCCGGTCTTCGAACGGACGGGAGATCCAGGTGGACGTGGAGGACAACGGCGTGGGCATTCCCACCCAGGACCAGGCCCGCATCTTCGAGCGCTTCCACCGCGGCGAAAATCCGCTGGTGCTGGCCACCCCGGGCACGGGCCTTGGCCTGCCCATCGTCCGCCAGTTGGTGGAGATGCACAATGGACATATCTGGATGCACAGCAATGGCGTCCCCGGCGAAGGCAGCGTCTTCTCGTTCACCCTGCCGACACAAAAGAATTGAGGATTGAATGGCAAAAATATTGATCGCCGAAGACGAACCCGATATCCGTGAACTGGTGGCCTTCACCCTGCGTTTTGCGGGGCACGAAGTGGTGACTGCTTCCAACGGCGAGGAAGCCGTGCAGATGGCCGTCAAGGAACTGCCCGACATGGCCCTGATGGATGTGCGCATGCCGCGCATGACAGGCTACGACGCCTGCCGCGCCATGAAGGCCAACCCTGAACTGAAGGACATCCCCGTGGTCTTCCTCTCCGCCAAGGGACAGGAAGGCGAGATCGCGACAGGCCTCGAAGCAGGCGCGGAGGAATACCTGCTCAAGCCCTTCGCCCCCGATCAACTCACCGAGCGCGTGCGCGCCATCCTCACCAAGTTTGGCAAATAGCAAAGGACGACAGGACAGGCCATGAGCGCCATCATGATCGACGGATCCATCGTGCATTACGAGGCCTTGGGACGAGGTCGTCCCATCGTCTTCCTGCACGGCTGGGTCGGCTCCTGGCGCTATTGGATCGCCGCCATGCAGGTGGCCTCCACCTCCTTCCGCGCCTACGCGCTTGACCTGTTCGGTTTCGGCGACACCGCCCGCGACCCCTCGAAATATTCCCTCGAACAGCAGGCCCGCCTGCTCGACAGCTTCCTGAACGAGATGGGCATCGGCAAGATCGCCATCGTCGGGCATGGGCTGGGCGCGCTGGTCGGCTTCCAGTTCATCCAGCAATTCCCCAAGAGCGTGGACCGCATCATGGCGGTCTCCTGCCCGCAGAGCAACGAAGGCGTGAACGCCCGCATGAAGTCCGCCTCGTTGACCGAAATGGTGGAATGGCTTTCGACCCGCTCCCCCGAATCCGTCACCGCCCTGGCCGACGCCGCCAAAGCGGACCCGCTGGCGGTCACCGCTTCGATCAGCAACATCCAGGCGGACAACCTGCCCATGCGCGAGGCGCTGGTCCCGAGCTTGTTTGTCTACGGACAAAACGACCCCGCTATCACCCCGCCCATGGACGAGAGTCAGAATCCCTACTCACTCACCCACCAGGTCCTGCTCGAGAACATCGGCCATTTTCCGATGATCGAAGACCAGATCAAGTTCAACCGCCTGATGACCGACTTCATGGCGCTCGACTCGGGGGCCAGCCCCAAGGAGTTGCAGCTCAAGGAAGAATGGAAACGGCGCGTACGCTGACAGGGCAGACGATGGTCTGCCCTGAATTTTTTCCTTGACAATCCTTCCGAGGCGGGTACAATCAGTTTACAAGCGGAACCAATCCGCTTTCATTTCTGGTCGCATTTAGTGTAAAAAATACACTAAAGGATAAAAATGACACCCTTCCCCCTACCTGATTTCTTCAACCCCCAACGCGCGGACCAGGTCTGGCGCGTTCCCTATGAACAGCGCGCCGCCCAGGCCATGGACTGGGCCAGGCAGCACGGACTTCAGCCCGTGGCCGCCGACCAGCGCCGCATCTGGCTGCTGTTGGTGGATACCCAGAACACCTTCTGCCTGCCTGACTTCGAGCTGTTCGTGGCGGGCCGCAGCGGACGCGCCGCCGTGGATGATACCGTGCGCCTGTGCGAGTTCATTTATCGCAATTTAGGAGTCATCTCGCAGGTCACGGCCACACTCGACACGCATATGTCGATCCAGATCTTCCATGCCATCTTCCTCGTGGATGCCAACGGGAAACACCCCGCCCCCTACTCGCAGATCACGGTCGAGGATGTGCGCTCGGGCAAGTGGAAGTTCAACCCCGCGCTGGCGGGTCCGCTGGGCGTCTCGCCCGAGTATGGGCAGGAAATGTTACTGCATTATGTGACGCAACTGGAAACGAGCGGCAAGTACGCGCTGACCATCTGGCCATATCACGCCATGCTGGGCGGTGTGGGACACGCACTGGTCTCATCGGTGGAAGAGGCGCTCTTTTTCCATTCCATCGCCCGCACGGCGCAAACCCAGTTCGAGGTCAAGGGCGATCATCCCTTCACCGAGAACTACTCCGCCATTGGCCCCGAGGTGCAGACGGGTCCCATGGGCGAGACGCTCGAGCAGCGCAACCCGAAGTATATCGACACACTCCAGGACGTGGACGCGCTCATCGTGGCGGGGCAGGCCAAGAGTCACTGCGTGGCCTGGACCCTGGCCGACCTGCTGGAAGACATCCGCGGCGTGGACCCCGCGCTGGCGAAGAAGATCTACCTGCTCGAAGATTGCACCTCACCCGTAGTCGTCCCGGGCGCGGATTACACCCACGCCGCCGACCAGGCCTATGCCGATTTCGCCACGGCAGGCATGCACATCGTCCGCTCGACCGATCCCATCGAAACCTGGGAAGGTTTTCCAAAGTCATGACCGACCTGACACGGCTATCCAAGTTCGTCTCCACCATTCTGCGCCACTGCGCGGGCGATTTTGGCGTGGAATTGGACGAGCACGGCTTCACCGACTACGCCAGGTTGCGAGAGTTGGTCCAGAGCAAGTCACACAACCAGTACACCGATGCGGATTGGGACGCCATCGTCGCAGAGGGCACAGATGGCAAGCACCGCTTCGAGGTGGTCGATGGCCGCATCCGCGCATTGTACGGGCATAGCCATGTCACACCTGTGGTGTATGACCCCGTAACGCCGCCCGCGATCCTGTTTCACGGCACCACCCCCCAGGCAGCCAAAACCATCCACCGTGAAGGGCTGCGCTCGATGAAGCGTCAGTATGTGCATCTTTCGACCAACACCGAGCGCGCCACGACGGTAGCCAAACGCCGCACCGAGCATACGGTCCTGCTGGTGGTCCGCGCTGCCGAGGCGCATCGCGACGGAATTGAATTCTATCTTCCCGAGCCCGAGCATTATCTCGCAAAAGCAATCCCCCCGACTTATATCGAATTCCCAGAGGCCTGACCCATGTCCATCTTCGACGGAAAACGTCTTACCAACGAAACCTTCAAACTCGACATCGAGCGGATGCGCAAGGGCTGGTATTCCGACAAGTATTTCGAGAACATCAACCGCATGTTGACCGTGCTGGCCGCCGAGAGCTACACTTATCGCGGCGGATATCCCAACCTGCCCGAAGGCATCTCCCCCACCGACATCGCTGTGGGCGACATCGAGGTGGAGATGCAATGGTTCACCCGCCGCGTCGGCCAGACCGTCATCGTGGGCGTGGACAAGGCCCTGGCCATGCTCAAGCATTGCACAGGCTACTTCGAGGGCGAACGCTTCGTCGACACCTCCGACAGGCTCGAGGTCTGGGCGGTGCATGACGGCTGCGTGGTCGAGTCAGACGGGAATCCGCTCTACATCCAACCCGTGCTCAAGGTGCGCGGACGCTATCGCGACTTCGCGCTGTTGGAGACGCCCACCCTGGGCATCTTCACCCGCTCCAGCCGCGTGGCGACCAACGTGTACGAGACGCTGGTGGCGGCGCGCGGCAAGCCCGTGCTGTTCTTCCCCGCCCGCTTCGACCTGCACGAAGCCCAGGCCGCTGACGGCTACGCCTACAGCATTGCCGTCCAGCGCTTCAACCAGGACCATTTCCAGGATATCGGCCCGTTCATCTCGACCGATGCCCAGGGCGATTGGTGGGGCGGCGCGGGCGGCGGGACCATTGCCCACGCGGCCATCGCCTCCTTCCTGGGCGATACGGCCGAGGCCATGATGGCTTTTGCGCGCGTCCTGCCCGTTAACGTGCCGCGCATCGCGCTGGTGGATTTCAACAACGACAGCGTCCGCGATTCGCTGCGCACGCTGGATGCCATGTTCACCGAGTATCGCAAGTTGATGGATACAGGCCAGAGGGAAGAGGCTGAGAAGTACAAACTCTACGGCGTGCGCCTCGACACGAGCGGAAGCCTGCGCGATGTATCTGTCCCGCCGTTGGGCGAACCCAGCCTGGACCTGGGCGTGACTCCGCGCCTGGTCTTCAACGTCCGCCAGGCGTTGGACTCCGCCTGGGAACGTTGGAGCCTGCCCAAGTCCTGGCAGGAGGCGGCGAAGGAATATTGCCGCAACGTGAAGATCGTCGTCTCGGGCGGATTCCAGCCCGAGAAGATCCGCAAGTTCGAGAAGCTGGGCGTGCCTGTCGATATCTATGCGGTGGGCTCTTACCTGTTCAACAACAACGGCGCCACCGTCACCGATTTCACCGCCGACGTGGTGCGGGTGAAGATCCGCGGCGAATGGGTGGACATGGCCAAGGTGGGCCGCAGGCCGCGCGAAAATCCCAACCTCGAACGGGTGTGGTAAATGAAAAACGGCGAGTCTTGCGACTCGCCGTTTCTTCGAAATGATAAGGTGGGTTACTTTTTCTGGTTCTTCCAGAACTCGTCGTCGGTGGACTTGATCTCAGCCATTTCGCCCGTGGCAATGAAAACAGTGCGTTCGCAGATGTTGGTGACGCGATCAGCGACACGCTCGAGATTGTGCGCCACCCACATGAGCCAGTTGGCGCGCTCGATTGAAGTTGGGTCTTGAATAACGAACGTCATCAACTCGCGATAGACCTGCAGATAAAGCTGGTCCACTTCATCGTCCTCGATTGGAATGGCGCGGGCGGTTTCCACGTCCTCGTTGACGAAGGCAGTCAGGGCGCGGTGGAGCATGTCCACATCCTTCTGGGCCATGCGCGGGATGTCGATCAGCGGTTTGAGCAGGGGCTGGTCGCCCATGCGGATGTTGATGTTGGCAATACCCTTGGCGTAATCACCCATGCGCTCGAGTTCGGAGATGATCTCCATGGTGGAAGCCAGCAGACGCAAATCGTGGGCCATGGGTTGCTGGGTGGCGATCAGGATCATCAATTGGTTCTCGATGTCGAAGCGCTTCTTGTTGATGGCGCGGTCGTCCTCGAGGATTTTTTCCGAAGCCTTGAGATCGCGCTTCTTGAGCGCCTCCACGGAGTTCAGGATGGCCTGTTCGGCCATGCTACCCAACACAAGCACCTCATCCTTCAATTGCTGCAACTCGGTCTCAAACGTTTTCCGAAGCATACATACCTCTTTTTGCGGTTCGATGTCGTATTATAACGCTATCCAAATCTTCCGGTCACGTAATCTTCGGTGCGTTTGTCCTTGGGGTTGGTGAAGATTCGGGTGGTCTCGTCGAACTCGATCATGCGCCCCGAACGGTTGTCGTCGATCATCATCATGGCGGTGAAGTCAGAGACGCGCGCCGCCTGCTGCATGTTGTGGGTCACGATGATGATGGTGTATTCCTTGACGATGTCATGCATCAGTTCTTCGATGCGCAGGGTGGAGATGGGGTCCAGCGCCGAGGCGGGTTCGTCCATGAGGATCACCTCGGGTTCGACCGCCAGTGCGCGCGCGATGCACATACGCTGCTGCTGCCCGCCCGAGAGCGAGAGTCCGCTCTGGTGGAGTTTGTCCTTGACCTCCTCCCATAGCGCGGCCTGCTTGAGGGATTTCTCCACGATCAAGTCAAGGTCGTTCTTGCGGCGGATGCCGTACAGGCGCGGCCCGTAGGCGACATTATCATAGATGCTCTTTGGGAACGGATTCGGGCGCTGGAAGACCATGCCGATACGGCGGCGGACATCGACCACGTCCTCCCGATTGGCGTTGATGTCACGCCCATCCAGGAAGATGCCGCCCTCCACGCGGGCGTTGGGGGTCAGGTCGTTCATGCGGTTAAAGGAGCGCAACAGGGTCGATTTGCCGCAGCCCGAGGGTCCAATGATGGCCGTGATCTTGTTGGCATAGATGCTCATCTGGATGTCGGTCAGCGCGCGGAACTTTCCATAGAAGACCGACATGTTCCGTACTTCCATCTTGGTTTCCAGGGACGCGGAGTCCGATCCAGTGGAAGAGGATTGGGTTTCGATTTCAGGGGTTTGAATGGTCATGGGATTAACCTTGCAGGCGGCGTTTGCGGGCTTCCACCCACAAGCGGGCCAGAACGTTGATCAGGAGGACGAAGATCATCAGCACGAGCGCCACTGCCCAGGATTGCTCGACGCGCTCGGGATAGGGCTGCTGGGCATACTTCCACAGCGTGAGCGGGAGCGAGTCCACGGGCTGGTCGACGATGCGTTCGAGGATCTGGAGGATGGATTGGTTTTGCGCGGCCCCATTGCGGACAATGGTGCCGATGTCGTATCGCTCGTTTCCCAACGCGGTGAAAAGCAGCGGAGCCGTCTCACCCGCTGCACGGGCAATCGCCAACAGGAAGCCCGTGATGACACCGTTCAAGGCGGCAGGGAACAACACGCTGAGCGAAGTCTTCCACTCGGGAGCGCCGAGAGCCAGCGAGCCTTCGCGCAGGGTATGCGGCACCAGCTTGAGCATCTCCTCGGTGGTACGGATGATGGTGGGCAGCATCAGGATGGCCATGGCCAGTCCACCCGCCAGGCCCGAGTAATGTCCCATCGGCTTGACGATCAGGGCATAGGCGAACAGGCCGATGACGATGGAGGGCACCCCCGAGAGCACATCCGTGCTGAAGCGCAGGGCAATGCCCAAGGGCGTGTTCGGGAAACGCGCGGCGTAGAAGGCCGCCAACACCCCGGGCGGGATGGCGAACACGGCGGCCAATATCGTGATGACCACTGTTCCCTGGATGGCATGCAGCACCCCGCCCCCTTCCATGCCCAGCGGGCGCGGGAGCTGGGTGAAGAAATCGAGGTTGATGTATTGTCCGCCCTTATAGATCACATACCCGACGATCCAGAACAGGGGGACCAGCGCCAGCAGGGTCATCAGCCCCGTAAGCGACAGCATCACCGCATTGATGACCTTGCGCCGCGGAGTGAGGGAGGCATGCTTCTCAGCGATCAATTGCTGAAAACGTGCGCTGTTTGCAGTGGTGGCGGTCATGCGCGCGCCTCCTGCGGGGTCCGCCGCGCCACACGCCAAACCAGCAAGCGGGCGATCATGTTCAACAGCAGGGTCATGAAGAACAACACCAGGCCGATCTCGATCAGCGCCTGGGTGTGGAGCTTGGTCACCGCTTCGGCAAACTCGTTGGCGATGACACTGGCCATGGTATAGCCAGGCCGCAGCAGCGAGGGCGAGCCTTCGATGCTGTTGCCGATCACCATGGTGACGGCCATCGTCTCGCCCAGGGCGCGTCCCAGGCCCAGGATCACCGCGCCCAGGATGCCCGAAAGACCGTAGGGCAGCAGCACCTGCCAGATGGTTTCCCATTGCGTCGCGCCCAGCGCCAGGGAGGCCTCCCGCTGGCTGCTCGGGATGGAGAGCAGCACGTCGCGGGTGACGGCCGTGATGGTGGGGATGATCATGATGGTCAGGATGAAGGCCGCCCCCAGGCGCGAGACACCACTCGGGGGAATGGGTCCCGTGAACAGGATGCTCAGGACGGGGACCTTTCCCAAAGTCTCAAACAAGGCCTCGCCCACCGGCGTCACCACCAGGGGCAAAAAGACGAAGATGCCCCACAGGCCATAGACCACGCTGGGGATGGCCGCCAGCAGTTCCACCAGCCAATTGAGGGGCATACGAAGCCAGTCGGGGCACAATTCGGACATAAAGATGGCGATGCCGAGGCTGATCGGGATGGCCAGCACGATGGCCGCCAGGGAGGTGAGGAGTGTGCCGTAGATGAAGGGCCAGGCCTCGAAGTTATCGTTGACCGGGTCCCAGCTGGTGTCGAGCGAGGGGGCCAAAAAGCCCCAGCCGAAGGCGGCACGGGCGTCGGCGGATTCCCGCCAGAGCATCCAGCCGATGGCAAGCATCAGCACCATGACCAGCACGGACATGACGATGATGACCGTCTGCCAGGGCATGTCGCCGTAACGGGTGCTCCGCTGGAGTCGCCTAAGCCAGTGGCGCTCAGGCAGCGAAACGATATGTTTGGTCATCGAATCTCTTCCATTCCCACAACCCACATCACTTCGACCGGCATGTAGTCCCGACAGGCTGGAGAAAGGGATGTGTCTTGTGGCAAAAACAGGGAGTGGAGGGTCCCGCCGAAGCGGGACCCTCCAGGGACTGGGGGAGATAGCGGAGTTATTTGAGCACGGGCGCGCCGTTGCAGGTCACTTCGCCGAACTTGGCGAACACCTGCTCACGAACGGCATCCGGCAGGACCGAGTAGCCGAGGTCGCTGGCACGCTTGGTGGCAGCCGGGTCGGTCAGGGCCCACTGCAGGAACTGCAGGAGTTTCTCAGCCTTGACGCAGTCGGTCATGCTGGTGGTGTGCAGGATGATGTAGGTGTAGCCTACAATCGGGTAGGAACCCGCGCCCTCGCCGTCCACGATGGTGGCGGTGAGCTTGTCGCTGAAGGCGCCCGCGAAGTCGGCCATGGCGGAGGCCACGCTGTCGGCATTGGCGGTCACCTTCTGGCCGGCCTTGTTGATCATGTCGGCATAGGCGAGTTTGTTGGAGACGGCGTACGAGAGTTCGACGTAGCCGAGGGAGTTCGGGGTGTTGATGACGGCCGCGGCCACACCCGCGTTGCCCTTACCACCCACGCCATTGCCAGCCTTATCGACAGGCCACTCGACGGAGGAAGCGCCACCGGCGGTCCAGTCCGCGCTGAAGGCGGTAAGGGCCTTGGTGAAGATCTCGGTCGTGCCGGAGCCATCAGAGCGGTGAACCGCGGTGATGGTCTCAGCGGGCAGGTAGTCGGCCAGGTCAGGGTTGAGCGCCACGATGGCGGGATCGTTCCACTTGGTGACCTTGGCATTGAAGATGTCGACCAGGGTCTGGCGGTCGAGGATCAGAGCGGGAGCCTTGAAATCCTTGGGATATTCCTTGGCGGGTGTGAAGTTGTAGATCACGACCACGGCGCCAGCCAGCATCGGATACATCTGCAGGTCCTTGCCGGAGGTGTATTCCTCGTCCTTCAGCAGGGAGTCGGAGCCGGCAAAGTCGACGGTGCCGTCGATGATGGCCTTCTTGCCGCCACCCGAGCCGATGCCCTGGTAGTTGATGACCACAGCGGGATCCACGTACGAATAAGCATAGGTCCACTCGGTGTAAACGGGCAGCGGGAAGGTCGCACCCGCACCGTTGATCTGGACGGAGCCAGCGGGCAGTTCGGGCATGGAAGCCTCAGGGGTGGCGGTGACGACCTTCTCGACCACCTGGGTTTCGACGACGGTGACGGGGGTGGCAGGCGTACCACCGCAGGCCGCAAGCAGCATGCTCAGCGCGACCACAAGGAAGAACACAGGGCGAACAAAACGGGTCATTTCTTTTTTCTCCTTTGATTTTTCTACGTGGTTGATGGTATCAAGCGGCCTTTAAGGGTAAGGGAAGGGGCGGTTAACATTGGGTTAAGGTCAAACAAGCAGGTCAATATTTCCCCGTTAAATTGCACCTGCCCGCCAGGCCCAGTGGCGGGCAGGTCCCCTATTCAGGAGAAGAAGAGGAGGAGAAACCTGTCGCTACTTTTCTGCTTGTACAGCTTCCAGCAGCGCGGAATCCAAAGAGGAAGGGTCGTCCCAGGTCCAGGTATTCAGATCGGTCAGGGCGCGGAAGGCGGTCAGGTCCAGCTGCATGGGCGTGACCGAGACAAAGCCTTCGGCCAGCGCCCCTACGTCGGTGCCGCGCTCGGGGAGGCCGGTCGGTGCGTCGCCGCCGATCCAGTAATACGGGCGGTTGCGCGGGTCCACGCGTTCGTCGAGACGACTGTGATACACGCGCAGTCCCTGGCGGGTGTGCATGATGCCGCGGATCTTCTCGGCGGGCAGGAACGGTACGTTGACGTTCAGCAGGATCTCCTGCGGGAGGCCGTTCTCAATCACCTGGCGGACCACCTTGCCCGCTGCGAGCGCCGCCGCGGAATAATCCACTTCGCCGATATGGCCTTCGATGGCTTCGAGCGAGACCGCCACCCCGGGCACACCCATGATGACCGCCTCCATGGCGGCCGTCACCGTGCCGGAATAGGTCACGTCGTGGCCGAGGTTCGCGCCCACGTTGATGCCCGAGACCACCAGGTCGATCGGTTCCTTGAAGTAGCCCAGCGTGGCCAGCGCCACGCAATCGGACGGCGCCCCGTCGCTGGCGAAGGCTTGCGTGCCGTCGGCCAGGCGAAATTCCTTGACGCGCAACGCGCGGTCCAGGGTCTTGACATGTCCGCCGCCCGACCAGTTGCGGTCGGGGGCCAGGATGCTTACCTTGCCAAGCTTGCGCATTTCCTGCGCCAGGGCCAGCAGCCCGGGCGCCATCACCCCATCGTCATTTGTTACCAAAATGTGTTTCATTTTCTTTTCCATACCCTGCCATCATATCAGGGCAGGTTTAAGGGAAATGAAAGAGCGGGTTAACAACTCGTAAAGGTCGAGGATAAAAAAAGCCCCGGAGACCGGGGCTGCGATGATGAATTATTTCTGGGTGCGCAGGTAATCGCGGCGCTTCTGCCAGACGTCCACACCGACGACGATCATCCAGGCCAGGAAAAGAACGGTTAGAAACATGGCATCACTCCTTGGCCCCATCTTACCCTGCAATGCCGAAAACGGACTTAAGAAACAGTTATCAAACAGTAAACAAATTTGTCAGGCCAGGGGAATGGTAAAGAAGAACGAACTGCCCTCGCCCTGGCGGCTCTCGGCCCAGATCCTGCCGCCGTGCGCCTCCACGATGTGCCGCGCGATGGACAGTCCCAGCCCGGTGCCGCCGCCCGAGCGCGAACGGTCGGATTTGTAGAAGCGCTCGAAGATACGCGACAGGTCGTCGGCGGAGATGCCCACGCCCGTATCGCGCACGACAAAACAGACCGCCCCTTCGGCTGGTTCCGCTAAAAGGGTCACCTCTCCCCCGGGCCGCGTGAACTTGACGGCGTTATGGATCAGGTTGACCAGCACCTGCTCCAGCCGCGCCTGGTCTGCGCGGACCTTCGGCAGGCTGGGTGAACAATCCACGCGTAGGGAGAGTCCCGCGCGTTCAGCCTGCAGGCGCATCCGCTCGGCGGCGGAGGATAACAGGTCGTAGGCGGGAACAGGCCTGAGGTCCAGGGCCACCTGCCCCGACTCGATGCGCGAGAGCTCGAGCAGTTCGGCCACCATCTGGGTCAGCGCGTCCGTCTCCACCGAGATCTGGTCGACGAAACGACGCGCGGCAGGCGGGTCCTCCAGCGCCCCATCCTGCAGGGTCTCGGTCAGCGCGCGCAGGGAGGCCAGCGGCGTGCGCAGCTCATGCGAGAGGTTGCTGATGAAATCGCGCCGCACGGTCTCGAGGCGACGCAGGCGGGTGAGGTCCTGCACGAGTAACAGGCTGCCGCCGCGGGTGTAGCGGTCAGGAATTACGACGAGCTGCAGGAATTGTTTGCGTGCGGGCAGTTCGACCGAGTCGCTTTGCAGTTCGCCGTTCTGCTGACTGCGCTGCCAGGTCTGGATAAGTTGGTGATGGCGCAGGGTCTCGGTGATCGAACGGCCCAGCAGATTCTCACCGAAGAGCCGTTCGGCGGCGGGATTGGCAAATTGAATGCGGCCGTCGGCATCGACGATGAGCACGCCATCGGTCAACTGGTCGAGAATGGCGGAGAGTTTGGCGTGTTCGATGTTGAGGGAATACAGTTGGAGTTGAACGGCGGACAAGCGCGCGCTGAGGGCGCTGGCCAGGTCGCCTAGCTCGCTGGCCGATTCGGTCGGGTCTTCCTTGCGGCGAATCTGCTCGGTCATCGCGCGGACGTCGCGCCGCAGGGTGAGGTAGCGCCAGGCCAGGACGCCCGCCACCAGCGCGGTGAAGACGAGTCCCGTCAGCAACAGGCTGTTCATGGCAACACGATCCCTCAGCCCTCGAAACGGTAGCCGCCGCCGCGCACGGTGACGATGCGCGTGGGATTGCCCGCGTCGGCTTCGATCTTCTGACGCAGCCAGCGCACGTGGACGTCCACCGTGCGGCTGTCGCCGATGAAATCCCAGCCCCAAACGCGCTCGAGGATGAACTCGCGCGAGAGCATCTGTCCACGGTGTTCGGCAAAGAACAGCAGCAATTGATATTCCTGCGGTTTGAGTTGCAACGGCGTGCCATTGAGGGTCACTTCACGGCGGGTGCGGTTAACGGCCAGGTTGTCGAAGGCCAGCACGTCCTGGGCCGCAGGTTCGGGCGCGCGCTTCTGCCACTCATCCTCGATCAGGCGGGCGCGGCGCAGCTGTGCTTTGACGCGCGCCATCAACTCGCGCATGGAGAAGGGCTTGGTGAGGTAATCGTCCGCGCCGACCTCGAGGCCGACCACGCGGTCGATCTCGTCGTCGCGGGCGGTGAGCATGAGGATGGGCGTGCTCATCTCCCTGCGCAGGATGCGCGTGACCTCGAAGCCGTCCAGCTCGGGCAGCATCAGGTCGAGCACGATCAGGTCGGGCTTCACGCGGCGGGCAGACTCCAAGGCCAGGCGTCCATCGCCGACGGCCTCCACCTCGTATCCCTCTTTTTTCAGGTTATAGGCCAGCGTCTCGCGCAAGGCGGTTTCATCTTCGACTACAAGAACGGTTTCTGTCATTTGTTAACAATATACCATAAAGGTTTTTTTGACTCTGTTAAGGGTCAGTTAAAACAAACAGCCACCCAACGGCGGCTGTCCTTTATCCGAAGCGGCCTGTCACGTAATCTTCCGTGCGTTTTTCTCGAGGGGTGGTGAAGATGGACTTGCCTTCGTCATATTCGACCAATTCGCCCTGCAGGAAGAAGGCGGCATAATCAGCGGTACGGGCAGCCTGTTGGACCGAGTGCGGCACGAGGATGACCGTATATGACTTTTTCAATTCCTGCAGCGCGGATTCCACCTTGCCCGTCGAGATGGGGTCCAGGCCGCTGGTGGGCTCATCAAGCAGGATGATCTCGGGCTGGAGCGCCAGCACGCGCGCCAGGCAGACGCGCTGCTGCTGTCCGCCCGAGAGGGCGATGGCGGGATCGTCGAGACGGTCCTTGATCTCATCCCAGATGGCCGCCAGCTTGAGGCTGCGCTCAACGGCTTCGTCGAGGCGCGATTTGCGCTTCTCGCCCGCCAGTTCCAGGCCATAGGTCAGGTTCTGGCGGATGCTCATGGGCAGCACCACGGGACGGGCGAAGACCATGCCCACCTTACGGCGCAGGGCGATGACGTCCGTCTTCGGGTCGAGGATGTTCTCGCCGTCGATCAGAATGCGGCCCCCACTGGCGCGGACCTCGGTCAGATCGTTGAGACGGTTCAGGCAGCGCAATAGCGTGGACTTGCCTCCACCCGCGGGACCAAATAACACGGTCACCGCGTTTTCGGAGACGTTCAGGCTGATGTTCCGCAGCGACTCCACGCCGTCGGCGTAGGTCAGGGACAGGGATTCGATGATGATCTTGTCAGCCATGGGTCACCACTGACGGCGCGCGCGCGCGCGGGAACGGATGGTGGTGGCGATCAGGTTCATGCCCAGCACGAAGACCAACAGCACCAGCGCCGTCCCGTATTGGATCTGGGGCGGCATCTCGGGCACCTGCGTGGAGATGACGAACAGGTGATACGGCAGCGCCATGGTCGCGTCGAAGGGGGAATTGGGCAGGCGCGGCAGGAAGAAGGCGGCGCCCGTGAACAGGATCGGCGCGGTCTCGCCTGCGGCGCGTTCCAGGCCGAGGATGACCCCCGTCAGGATGCCAGGCAGGGCCTGCGGCAGGACGATGCGCTGGATTCCCTGCCAGCGCGTTCCGCCCAGCGAAACGCTGACTGTGCGGAAGGATTGCGGCACGGCGCGCAATGCCTCCTCGGCGGTGCTGATGATGACGGGCAGGGTCATGATGGAAAGGGTCAACGAAGCCGCCAGGATGCTAGTACCGAACTTGAGGAACAGCACGAACAGGCCCAGACCGAACAGTCCATACACCACCGAAGGGATGCCCGCCAGGTTGATAATGGCGATACGGATCAGGCGCGTCAGCCCGTTATCGGGCGCATACTCAGACAGGTAGATCGCGGCGGCGATGCCCAACGGCACCGAGAAAAACGCTGTGCCCATCGTCAGGTAGAACGTTCCGACGATGGCGGGCAGGATTCCGCCCGCGCGCATCCCATCCCGCGGGAAGTCCGCGAGAAATTCCCAGGAGATGGCAGGCAGGCCCTGGGCGAGGATGTAAATTACCACCGCCACGATGGGCACCACAGTGACCACGGCCATCAGGGTCAGGAAGATGAAGCCGAGGCGCTCGGTCGAGTGGCGGTTGAGACGCAGACGCCGCATCATGACAGCACCCTTTCAGCGCGCTGCTTCGAGCGGAACACGACCGACGAGGCGGCCACGTTCACGATCAGAGAGATGATAAACAGCACCATGCCAATGAAGAACAGGGTGTGATAGTGGACGCTGCCGTTGGCCACCTCCCCCATTTCCGCGGCGATGGTGGCGGTCATGGTGCGGACGGGCGAAAACAAGCTGGCAGGCGTGATGGCCAAGACGGGCGCGTTCCCCGTCACCATCATGACGGTCATCGTTTCACCGATGGCGCGGCCGACGCCAAGCATGATTGCCGTCAGCACGCCCGATTTGGCGGCAGGCAGCGTCACACGCCAGATGGTCTGCCAGCGGGTGGCGCCCAAAGCCCAGGCGCCCTCGCGGTACGAACGCGGGACCGAGTCGAGCGCGTCCTCGGCGATGGAGACCACCGTCGGGACGGCGATCCCGCCCAGGAGCAGGGACCCTGTCAGAGCAGTCAGGCCCGTCGGCAGGTCCAGAAAAGTACGCAGGTAGGGAGAAACAATTAGGATGCCGAGAAAGCCCAACACCACGGAGGGCAGCCCGCCGAGCAGCTCCACCAGCGGCTTGAGGATCTCGCGCATCCAGCGCGGGGAGATCTCCGAGATGTAGATCGCTGTGCCAATCCCGAACGGGACAGCCACCAACGTCGCGCCGAGCGTGACGATAACGGAACCCGTGATCAGCGGCAGGATGCCGAAGTAATTTTCGATGGGATACCAGCGCAGGCTGAGCAACGTGGACAACGGCACCTCACCGAGCGTGGGCAGGCCTTCGCGCAGCAGGAAGAAAAAGATAAGGGCGACAAAGACGATGGCCGAATAGCCCGAGGCCCGCACCAGACGGGTGATGAGGAATTCTCGCCAGTTTAGGGTCTTTTCCATAAGCCTCTTTCTCGAAACAGCACTGCGCCGCCGTGGACGGCGGCGCAAGCAGGAATTATTTTATCGGCACGAACCCGAGTTTAGTCACAATGGCCTGCGCCGCGGGGGAAAGGATCCAGTCGAGATAAGCTTTGACTGCGCCCGTGGGCTGGCCTGCGGTGTACATGTACAGGTCGCGCGCGATGGGATAAGTCCCATCATTGACCGTATCCGCCGAGGGCAGGACGTACGCGCCGCCTTGCTCCCTTGCTATGGCGATCATCTTCAGGTCGTGCGGCACGTAGCCCAGGCCGTCGTAGCCGATGGCGTTCGGGTTCTGGCGCACTTCGTAGATGATGCCCTCCGACGATGGAAGCAACAGCGTATCCATCGAGAAGAGGGTCTTGTTGTTCTTGTCACCCAGGCGCAGGACGGTTTCGAGGAAGTACACGTGCGTGCCCGAATTGGTCTCGCGCGAAAGCCGCACGATGGGACGATCCTCGCCACCGACCTCCTTCCAGTTGTTGATCTTGCCGCTGTAGATATCGGAGATCTGCTGGAGGGTCAACTCGGAGACGGGGTTCTCGGGGTTGACGATGACGGCGATGGCGTCGCGCGCGATCACGAACTCGACGGGCTGGATGCCCTTGGCCTCCGCCTCGGTCACCTCTTCGGGCTTGATCTGACGGGACGCGTTGGCGATGTCCACCGTGCTGTTGACGAGAGCCGCGATGCCCGTGCCCGAGCCGCCGCCCGTCACCGAGATGCGCACATCCGCGTGATCGGCCTGGTACTGCTCCGCCCAGGCCAGCGCCAGGTTGACGATGGTGTCGGAACCTTTATTCTCGATATATGCGGTTGCATCTTGCGGGGAGGAAGGGGAGGAATCGGTTGGAGTGCAGGAAACGCCAAACAGGGCCAGGGCAATTGAAAGTCCGATGAGGCGGGGAAGCGATTTCATCAGGCCGATTATATCGCAATGATGATAGAATCCGACGCATGGCCACCTCCGCTTTCTCCGTCCAAGACCTGGATTTCTACTACGGCACATCCAAGGCCCTCTCGAACATCAATCTGGAGATCGAGCCGCGCAAAGTGACCGCCCTGATCGGACCCTCGGGCTGCGGCAAGTCCACGTTTCTGCGCTGCCTCAACCGCATGAACGACACCATTGCGGATACGCGCGTGGAGGGCAAGATCCTGCTCGATGGCGCGGACATCTACGGCGCGGACCTGGACGTGGTGACCCTGCGTCAGCGCGTGGGCATGGTCTTCCAGAAACCCAACCCGTTCCCGCAATCCATCTACGACAACGTGGCCTTCGGTCCGCGCGTGATGGGAGCGGACCTCACCAAACGGCAATTGGACGAGATCATCAAGCGCAGCCTGACCCAGGCGGCGCTGTGGAATGAAGTGAAGGACATCCTGCACGAGAACGCGCTCAGCCTCTCGCTCGGCCAGCAGCAGCGCCTGTGCATCGCGCGCGTGGTGGCCGTCCAACCCGAGGTGATCCTGATGGACGAGTCCACTTCGGCGCTGGACCCGATCGCCACCCTGCGCGTGGAAGAGTTGATCGCGGAGTTGAAGGAAAAGTACACCATCGTCATCGTCACGCACAACATGCAGCAGGCCGCGCGCGTTTCGGACCACACAGGCCTGTTCTGGCTGGGTGAACTGGTGGAGTTCTCCCCCACCACCGAGATGTTCACCCGCCCGAAGCAGGAATTGACCGAAGCCTACATCACAGGCAGGATGGGCTAGAGCAAGAAAGTTGAAAGAGGCTCCCGAAATGGAAGCCTCCTTTTTTACTGTCTACCCTCTACCTGGAACTCGTACTCGCTACAAATATTCTCCTGGCAGACTCTCACAACAACTTTGTATAGACCAGCTTTGGTGAACGAAAAACCAAAGGTCTCCTGCCAGGGCTGGGGTGTTGCAACGATCTTATTCGAGGGTATCAAAATAACCGACCAAAAATATTTGCAACTGGTCGAAGAGCAGTAAGAGCGCTTCCCATCAGCATACTCTACATACGATCCATTCACACTGAACTGAATGTTTACTGGGACAGTCCCGGCCAATCGATTCGACCAATGCTTGATTACCATCTTTGGTGGGACAGGTGTCGGGGAGGGCGTGAAAGTGGAGGTGGGTGTTGCGCTGGGAGTGGTTGTTTCGGTGGGAGGCAACGTGGCAGATGGCGCCTTGGTAAAAGTCGAAGGAATGGATGTATCCGTCGGAGTTGCAAAGGCCGTGGCCGTAGGCGTCGGTGACGGGAACCACTGCATTTGAAACCATTGAATCACGGGTGGAAAACTCAAAACTGTGCCAATTATTGTTGCTACGGCTCCAATAATTGCCACAAGAACAATGTCACTCATCCTGATTCGCCGTCTGCGCCTGTGAATCCCAGGGTTGGAGACAGACCTAGAATGTGGAGTTGACGATTGAGTCATAATATGAACCTCCCACGGCTGTAATGTACTCTAATTTTATATCGAAGGAGGGTAAAGTCAATCGGCAATTTAATGGAGCGGGTCAGCGCCTGCTCCGTTTTGCCTTCGGGGTGGGACGGGGTTTGGGAGCGCCTGCGCGCGGCGGATTCCAGCGCGAGGCAATGGCTACGGCCTCCTCCAGGGTCATGCGCTCGCCCTCGGCCTGCCAGGCCTCGGTGTCCTGTCCATGCAGGGCGCGGCCAAGTCGCTCGAAGGAACGCGAATCGGGACTGGGTTGGGCGTACTTTTCCTGAACACGCGGCACAAGGAATCCGTATAACCGCGCCACGGGTTCGAGTTTTCCCTCGATTAGTTTGATCTCGGCCAGGGCGGTCAGGCAATTGAGCACGCCCGTCCCACCATCGAGGTTGGCGATCAAACTTTCCAGTGCAAGGGCATGCGCTCGTGTCGGGAATCCCTGATGCAGCAGGGCGTAGGCGAGCATCCGCTTGGGGTAGGCCTGCTGGATCTCATCGCCGACAGATTGAAAAACAGAGATCGACTCAGCCGCATAATCCCCGGAAGCGGGGTAATCTCCAAACAGATTGGTGATCATGCACAGGTTCACAAGAGCCACGCCGATGCTGGGACGGTCGCTGTTGGCACGCGCCAGGTCCAGGACGCGTTTGAAGGCAGCCAGGGCCTCCTCGAGCCTGCCGTCGTACCGCAGGTAACCAGCGCGCACCCGCAAAGCGGCCCCCAGCCCAATGCTATCCCCGATGCGGGCGGCAATTTCAAGGGCCTCGTCCAGCGTCCGAGCGGATTCTTCGCGACGGTTCTGGTGATAAAAATTGTTCCCGAGGCTGGTCAGGCTGTGATTCAACTCGGGCAGCAAATTCAACTCGCGGTAGATCGCCACACATTCGGTCAATGACTTTTCCGCGGGGACGAATCGGCTATTGTCACGGTCTATATCGCCCAGCATGTGCAGGGAATCCGCAAGCAGGCGCTGGTCGCCAAGTTCGCGGGCGATCTCCTCGGCCTGGCGGCAGTATTCGTAGGCCAGGCTGTCATACCCGATCCGCAGGCCCAGCGATGCCGTGCGCAGCAGCAGCCTGGCCTTTAGCAGGGGATTGGCGGCTTCGCGCAGGAAGGTTTGAGCGCGGTCATATTCGTCGCGGATCAACCCATGCTCGAGGAAGATCAGGTTCGCAGGAATCGACAGACGCAGGCCATCCTCAAACGCATCGCGGTGATGCAATGCCCATTCCAGCGCGGCGCGGACGTTGTTGAGCTCCACCCCCGTGCGTTCCTGAAAGACCCGCGGCGGCATCGTATGGAACTGAGCCTCCAGTCCCTCCGCCCAATCAGCGAAATAATGCAAATACCGTCGGCTGATCGGTTCGAGTTGGTGACTCTCCACGAGTTTTTGGTGGGTGAATTTGCTGATGGTATCGAGGAAACGATAGCGCGCGCCCTCGGCCACCACCAACGACCGGTCGACAAGTTGCAGCAGCGTGGGCAGGACCTCGGCGCGCGGAAGTCTTTCATCGCTGCAGACCGCCTCGGCCGATTCGAGGGTCCAGCCATCGGCAAAGACCGCCAGCCGCTCGAAGAGAATGCGCTCCTTGTCGGTCAGCAGGTTGTAACTCCAGGCAATGGCTGACCAGAGGGTGCGCCGCCACTCGGGGATGTCGCGCCCGGTCGCCGCCAGCCATTGGAAGCGGCGGTCGAACTGTTCGAGCATATCCGACGGGGAAAAGGCGCGGACCCGAGCCGCCGCCAACTCGATGGCCAGCGGCAGACCGTCGAGGCGGCGGCAAATCTCGGCCACGCGCGCCGCATCCGCCTCATCCAGTTGAAAGTCGGGTTTGGCGGCGCGCGCCCGCTGCACGAACAATTGCACCGACGGAAACCCCAACACGGACGAAGTCTTTTCGTCTGGCACGGGCAGCGGGCCGAGCGGAAATTCCTGCTCACCCCGCACGCGTAACGCCTCGCGGCTGGTGGCCAGGATCTTTACGAGGGGCGCGACCCCCAGCAAAGAGGCCACCTGCGGCGCGGCGTCCAGCACCTGCTCGAAATTGTCCATCACAACGAGGAGGTTGCGGTCCCTCAAGGCCGCCTTCACTCCCTCGAACACCCGAACCTCGTCCGTTTCGAGCGTGCCAAGCGCAGCAGCCAACGCGGGGATGACCTGCTCCACCTCGAGCACGGGCATCAGGTCGACGAAGACGGCGCCGTCGGCAAAGTGCGCGGCAAGTTGTTCCGCGATGTGCAGCGACAGGCGCGTCTTGCCCACGCCAGGCGGACCGATCAGGGTCACCAGGCGGATCTCCTCGCTGGTGAGCATCTGGAACAGGGCCGCCGATTCAGATTCGCGCCCCAGCAGCGGGGTCAGGCTGACGGGCAGGGCCGCGCCTGGGCGTGGACGTTCGGGGGATCCCGTTTTCGGGGCCGAATCCGCCTGCGGCCCTTCGACCGCCAGTTCGAGCAGGCGCGCCGCCCAGGCGGGGTCATTCTCGATGCGCAAGGCAGGGATGAAACGCGTCCGCAGAATGAGCGTATCGGGCGTGCGCACGTTCTTCTCTAGTCGACTCATGTAGCTGTAGTGATACCCCACTCGTTGGGCCAGGGCGCGCTGCGACAGGCTGGCGCGTTCTCGCAGGTAGCGCAGCAATTCTCCGAAAGTCTGAAAAGCGGCAGGATCCAGGGCGGCGCGTCGTTTGACCATGCAGGGATTCTACCGCAGAGGGAGTGTCAACAAAATGGCAACAACGACAACGAATTTACAGATATAGTTCAGCTGCCAACTTTATAAAGGAGAGAAAATGAAAACCAAAATCCTTCATCTGTTTGTTTTACTGGCCCTGCTGATCGGGCTGCTGGCGGTCACCCCTGCCGCTCCCGCGCATGCATCCACGCTGACCGTGGACACGCTGACCGACGAAGCCGACGGCTCCTGCATCGACGGCGACTGCTCCCTGCGCGACGCGGTGGCTGCGGCCATTAACAACGATACCATCACCTTCAGCGTCAATGGCACGCTGACCCTCACGCTGGGGCAGATCTCGATCAACAAAGACATTACCATCCAGGGACCTGGGGCCAATAAAATGACGGTGAGCGGCAACGATGCTTCCCGCGTGTTTAGGGTTGGTTTTCCCGCCACCGTCACCATCTCGGGCTTGACCATATCCCATGGCTACGTGGTGGATGACCAGGGCGGCGGCGTGTTGGTCTATAACGCCAACCTGTACCTCGATCAAGTGGTGGTTTCAGACTCGGTGGCCGATGCCGCCTCTGGCTATCCGCGCGGCGGCGGTGTAGGCGCTGACTCGAGCGCCTTCCTGAGCATTACCAACAGTTCCATTCTTAACAACAAAACGAATTGGGCGGGCGGCGGCGTCAGCACCATGAACAACTCGAGCCTGGTGATGAAAAATGTGCTTGTCGACAACAACGATCTTGTGGGGCCGAACGCCAATTCCGGGGGCGGCATCTCTATCGAGAATCATGGTCCCACCCTCACGCTGGAAAATCTGACCGTCACCAACAACACCTCCGTTTCAGATGGCGGCGGGCTGTACATCGACTCGCCGGGGACGATATCCAGGAGCGTGTTCGCTCAAAATACAGCCGTCAATCTCGGCGGCGGTATTGATAATGGAAGTTCCCTAACCGTGAGTGAAAGCTTCTTCTCCGGTAATTCGGGCGAATACGGCGCCGGCATCTATACTGCCTCGGGCAAGTTGACCGTATCCAATACGACATTCCTGAACAACACCTCGGCCTCTGGCTTTGGCGGCGGCATTGCCAGCGGAGGAGAACTTATTGTCACCAACAGCACCTTTTCAGGGAATTCCGCGCCAACTGGCGGCGGCATCCACTCCGCGGGCGGGCCAGCCACGGTCAATAACAGCACGTTCTCAGGAAATTCGGCTGCCAATGGCGATGGCGCGGGACTCTATTTCAACGGGGGCAATTTCAGCCTGAACAATACCATCCTGGCCAATTCCACAACAGGCATGGATTGCACTCGCGCCGCTGGCAGTATGGCCTCTGCCATGAACAACCTGATCGAAAACAATTCGGCCGGTCCCAACGATTGTGGGACCCCCACTTCCACCTCCGACCCGCAGCTGGATACGCTTTCAGGAAATGGCGGATTCGCTCCAACCTTTGCCCTGCTGAGTGGTTCCCCCGCCATCGATGCGGGCGACAACCCCACCTGCGAGCTCACCGATTCGCGCGGCGTGGATCGTCCCCAGGATGGCAACTCAGACCTGACCAACAACTGCGACATGGGCGCGTACGAGAAGCTGCCTCCCATCGTCACCCCCACCTTTGCGGATGTGCCCCTGAATTATTGGGCCTGGCGGTACATCGAAGGGTTGTACCTTTCGGGCATCACCGGCGGATGCACCGCCTCCCCGCTGAACTTCTGTCCGTCCGTCACCATCACGCGCGACCAGATGGCCGTCTTCCTCCTGCGCGGAATCCGCGGCTCGGCGTACACGCCTCCGCCCGCCACGGGCACCGTCTTTGCGGATGTCCCCGCCGACTTCTGGGCCGCCGCGTGGATCGAACAGCTCTACGCCGAGGGCATCACCGGCGGCTGCGGCAGCGGGAATTACTGCCCGTCCACGCCCGTCACCCGCGACCAGATGGCGGTCTTCCTCCTGCGCGCGGAGCATGGATCCTCCTACGCGCCGCCTGCCGCCACGGGAACCGTCTTCGGCGATATCCCCGCCGATTTCTGGGCGGCGGCCTGGATCGAGCAACTGTCAGCGGAGGGCATCACCGGCGGCTGCGGCAACGGAAACTACTGCCCCTCCACGCCCGTCACCCGTGACCAGATGGCGGTCTTCCTCCAGCGCACCTTCGACCTGGTCCTGCCGTAGATTCTCGAACACCTCAGACAGCGGAGTCGTATGGCTCCGCTGTTTGATTCCCATCAAAAATTTCCACCCTGTCACCCGCGATCAGATGGCGGTCTTTCTCCTTCGCGCAGAACACGGCGCTGCATACGCAGTGCCTACACCAATAGGTGTCTTCGCAGCTGTACCCACCAACTACTTGGCTGCTGCCTGGATTGAGCAACTCACAGTCGAGGGTATTACGGGCGGATGGGGCAACGGGAACTACTGTCCCACCACGCCCGTCTCACGAGACCAGATGGCCGTGTTCCTCGTCGGCACATTCAATCTCCCGTAACGGTCTCCACCCAAATTCAAGACACCATCCTCATGGGTGGCGTTTTTCACATATCCCACTTTTGACCCACACCACCCTGCATGGCATTCCATTAAAATCTTGACCTCGCGACTCCCTACGAGGGATCTTGATTTCGCCAAAGGAGAATCCGAATGAGCACCGACCGAAACAAACAATCGATCTTGTTCCACCTGCTGGTTGTCCTGGCATTGATTTCGGCAGCCTTCGCCGACGTCCGCCCGGCGCATGCGCTGGGCAGCACCTACACCGTCAACAGCCTGGCCGATAACACCACCGATGACGCATTTTGCACGTTGCGCGAGGCCCTTGCGGCGGCCAATAACCTGCCCGTCAATGCGAATTGCGGCGCGGGCAGCAGCAGCGACGATGTCATCAACTTCAGCGTGAGCGGCATCATCTTCCTGACCACCAGCCTGACCGTCCAGACGGGTTTGACTCTCAACGGCAACGGAGTCACCCTGAACGGCGACACCGATAACAACAGCACAGGCAACGTTCCAGTCATGGTCGTGGAAGCCGGGGGCGCCCTCGTGATGGATAACGTGTCCATCGTCAAGGGCTACTCTTCCAGCAACTCATACGGCGCAGGCCTGACCGTTCAAACCGGGGCGTCGGCCACGATCACCAACAGCACCTTCCAGGGCAATTCCAACATCGGCGGGGGCGCGGGGGGCATCCAAAACAGCGGTACGCTCAACGTAGCCACAACTGATTTCCTCGGCAACACCACGGTCGATACGATCGGGCTCATTCCGTTCAGCCTGGGCGGCGGATTGTTCAATGCAAGCGGCGGAACTGCCCTTGTCAACAGCAGCACGTTCAACTCCAACTCGGCCGGGACCTGGGGCGGCGGCATCGCAAACGCGTCCGGGGCCACGCTCACGCTCAACAACAGCTACTTCTTCCTCAACTCTGCCGCTTCGGGCGGAGGAATTTTCAACACGGGCACGGCCACGCTCACCCAGGTCATCCTCGACAACAATACCGCCACCAGCGGCGGCGGCATGTACAACATCCAAAGCAGCCCGACCCTGACCGACTGCACCATCCTGTGGAATTTTGCCACCAATGGCACCGGCATGTACAACGACCAGGCCAGTCCCAACCTCACCAACGTCACATTCCGCGAGAACGCGGCCACCGGCAGCGGTGGCGGGATGGCTAACACCAACGGCAGCAACCCCACCCTCGTCAATGTCACCTTCAGCGGCAACACCGCCAGTCTCTACGGTGGCGGGATGTTCAACTCCAGCAGCGCTCCCAGCCTGACCGCCGTCACCTTCAGCCTGAACACGGCCAATAATTTCGGCGGGGGAATCTACAACACGAACAGCAATGGCGCCATCCTGCGCAACACGGTCATTGCCAACAGCACCAACGGCGACTGCTACGGCGCGATCAACACCACCCTCCAGAGTCACCACAACTTGATCGAGGATGCGGGTCCTTTCTATAGTTGCGGCCTAGCCCACGGTGTGAACAACAATATCGTCGGTCAGGGCGACCCCAAACTGGGCGCATTGCAGAATAACGGCGGCCTGACCGACACCATCAAGCCCCTGGCCAGTTCCCCGGTCCTCAACGCCGGCGACTCGTCGGGCGCCTGCCCCAGCACTGACCAGGTCGGCACACTTCGCCCGCAGGGCGCGGCCTGCGATATCGGCGCCTTCGAATACACCCCCACCTTCCTCGACGTTCCCATGGACTACTGGTCCTGGCAGTTCATCGAACAGCTGGCCAGCGCTGGCGTCACGGGCGGATGCGGCTCGGGCAACTACTGCCCCGAAGCGAGTGTCACCCGAGCTCAGATGGCTGTCTTCCTTCTGCGTGCCAAGCATGGCTTGGCCTACAATCCACCCGCCGCGACCGGCACCGTCTTCGCAGACGTTCCCTCCACCTATTGGGCCGCCGCCTGGATCGAGCAACTCTCTGTCGAGGGCATCACTGGTGGATGCGGTCCCAACCTGTTCTGCCCCGAGACGCCCGTCACTCGCGACCAGATGGCTGTCTTCCTGCTGCGCGCCAAGCACGGTTCGGCCCACGTCCCGCCCGCGCCGACCGGCGTCTTCACCGATGTTCCCACCAATTTCTGGGCCGCTGCCTGGATCGAGGAACTGGCCGCCGAGGGTATCACCGGTGGCTGCGGCCCGAGCCTCTACTGCCCCACCGCCGTGGTCAACCGCGCCCAGATGGCCGTCTTCCTCGTGAGAACCTTTAGCCTCCCGTAAGCACATCCAAATCCCGGAAGCCGATGGCGATCTGCCATCGGCTTTTTTGTCCACATTACAGTCCTGTAAGTAAATGAAACCGTGATATTTATCACTGGTCTTCCGTGCTATCAATCGCTACACTGAAAGCACATTTCATCCATCCAGAAGGAGCGACATGAACGCACGGTTCTTTACACGAAGTTTTCTCGCAGTAATTTTCATTGCAGTTCTGGCATTCTCTGGCCTGCAATCGGCGGAGGCGCAGGCGGCGGGCACACAGTCCATCACAGGCTGGCTCTCGATCATTTGGGGCGACGGGCCGCAGGGGGCGGATTCAGTGGGGCCGCTGTATTTCGTCACCGACGAGGCAGGGACCACCACCCGCCTGATCGTGGACGAGAACACGTCCCTGCCTGTGGACGGGCTCTTTGCCCTGAACCGTCAGCGGGTGACCGTTTTGGGGGCGGCAGGCCAACCCTCGGCAGCGGACCGCAACCCCGTCTTCGTGGCGGTCTCGGTCGAGGCCAAGGATTCCCCCGAGCGCAGCAGCGCAACGCCGACGGCGGTCAGCGGGTCCCAGCCCTTCATCTCCATCATGTGCAAGTTTTCAGATTACGCGCAGGAACCCAAGACCCTATCCTATTTCCAAAACATGTACGGCTCGACCTACCCCGGCCTGAATCATTACTGGCGCGAGGTCTCGTACAATAATATCAACGTCACAGGCAGCAACGCGGTCGGCTGGTACACCCTGCCCCAGCCGCGCTCCTACTATGTTTACAAAGTCAACGGTGTCGATAAGTTGAACTTCGACCGCGCCGCCACTGATTGCACCGGCGTGGCAAACCCATACGTCAATTTTGCAGGCTTCACCGGCATCAACCTGATGTTCAATTACGATCTTGATGGATATGCCTGGGGCGGCGGCTCGTATATGACACTGGACGGGGTCAGCAAGGTCTGGCCGATGACCTGGGAACCGCCGTGGGGCTACAGCGCGATCACCGTCATGTCGCACGAGATGGGCCATGCCTTCGGCCTGCCCCATTCCTCGGGCAATTACGGCCAGACCTACGACAATCGTTGGGACGTGATGAGCGACACCTGGAGCGATTGCAGCCGTTTGAGCGACGCCACCTATGGCTGTCTGGGTCAGCACACCATCATGTATCATAAGGACAAACTCGGCTGGGTGCCTGCGTCCATGAAGTACACGCTCAATTCGTCCACCGCTCCGGTGGAAAGCGGCATGGCTCCAGGCGCGTACCTGATGGCCACCCTGCCCTTCGGCACCTCGGGATACTTCTACACGGTCGAGGCGCGCCAGCAGGTTGGATATGATGTGAAATTGCCCGGCGTGGCAATCATCATCCACGAGATTGAGCCGAATCGCAACGACGACAAGCCCGCACACGTGATCGACTCTGACGGCAATGGCAACACGGGCGATTCGGGCGCCATGTGGACCGTGGGCGAGACCTTCACTGATGCAGCCAACGGCATCTCAGTACAGGTGTTATCATCGACCCCCAATGGCTTCAGCGTCAAGTTGACAAACAACACCGCCACTACAACGATCGAGATCGACAGCAATGCCCAGGTGTTGATGTTCGGGGACGTTCCGCTGGGGTATTGGGCCAGTTCGTGGATTGAGCGTTTATACAACGCCGGTATCACCGGCGGCTGCTCAACCAGTCCGATGCTGTATTGCCCGACCACAAGCGTCACCCGAGACCAGATGGCTGTCTTCCTGCTGCGCGGAATCCATGGCTCTTCCTATACCCCGCCCGCGGTCGGCTTGAGCACCGGCTTCAACGACGTACCCACCACGTATTGGGCGGCCGCCTGGATCAAACAACTGGCTGCCGAAGGCATCACCGGCGGCTGCGGTCCCAATTTGTATTGTCCCGAGACGCCCGTCACCCGCGATCAGATGGCCGTTTTCCTGCTGCGCGCCAAGCACGGTTCATCCTATATACCTCCTGATGTAGGCTCCAGCACTGGATTCACCGACGTACCCACCACCAATTGGGCCGCCGCCTGGATCAAGCAGCTGGCTGCGGAAGGCATCACCGGCGGGTGCACCGCCACCACCTACTGCCCAACTGTCACCGTCACCCGTGACCAGATGGCGGTCTTCCTAGTCCGCACGTTCAACCTGCCGTAGTAGATCGCTCTCGAACAAAAATCGCCCCTGGCTTCAGGGGCGATTTTGATTACAGTGGGCTACTTCGTTTCCTCTACAAACCGTCGGATGGAGTTCGCCACGTATTCGGCATCCTCCAGGCTCATGTGCGGGCCCATCGGCAGGCTGAGTTCGCTGGCGGCGATCCGCTCGGCAATGGGGAACGCGCCTTGCGGGATGCCCATGTCGCGGTAGGCATCCGAGAGATGCGGCGGGATGGGATAGTGGATCAACGTGTCCACGCCCTGACTCGCCAGGTATTTCTGCAACTCATCCCGACGCGGATGCAGGACGGTAAAGATATGCCAGATAGGTTCGGCCCATTCGGGCACGTGTGGAAGGGTCAGGCCGGGCAGACCTGAGAGGCGCTCGACGTAGTACTCGGCGATCCTCGCGCGACGTTGATTCCACTCGTCGAGCGTGGGAAGTTTGGCGCGCAAAAAGGCCGCGTGAAGTTCGTCCAACCGCGAGTTGTAACCCTTATACTCGTTGTAGTACTTGACCTTCGAGCCATAGTTGCGTAACATGCGGATTCTCTCGGCCAATTCGTCGTCATCCGTCAACACGGCGCCCGCATCGCCCAACGCGCCCAGGTTCTTACCCGGGTAGAAACTGAAGCCCGAAGCATGCCCTAAAGCACCTGCAAAGCGCCCCTTGTACCGCGCGCCCTGTGCTTGGGCCGCATCTTCGATCACCTTGAGATCGTGGCGCGCAGCGATCTCCATCAACGAGTCCATGTCGGCGGGCTGACCGTAGAGATGCACCGGCAAGATGGCCCGCGTCCGCGGTGTGACCGCCGCCTCGACATGCAGCGGATCCAGGTTGTAGGTGCGGGGATCCGGTTCAACGGGAACAGGCCTGGCTCCAGAATAAGATACCGCCAGCCAGGTGGCAATGTAGGTATTCGAGGGCACGATCACCTCGTCGCCTTCACCGATCCCATATCCGCGCAGGATCAGGTGCAGAGCCTCCAATCCGTTGCCAACACCCAGGCAATGGCGCGCGCCGCAATAGGCGGCAAACTCCCGCTCGAAGGCCTTGACCTCCTCGCCCAAAATGTACCAACCCGATTCCATCACACGCTGATAAGCGGCATCCAGCTCGGCCTTGAGTTCCTGGTACGGAGACTTCATGTCAAGAAAGGGGACCTTGCGCAGGGTCATCGGCCAAGCTCCTTTAAGAAGAGATCATAATCGCGGATGTAATCTTCGGCCTTGTACACATCGGAGGCCAGCACCAACAGCACGGCGTCGGCGGAATACTTGTACTCCGTGGCCCACACCATCGGCGGGACGTGAACGCCCAGGTTGGGACGGTCGAGCAGCACTTCGGCGCGGTGCTGGCCGTCGTCCACCATCACGGAACAACTACCTTTGACGCACACCAGAAACTGATGACAGGTACGATGCGCATGCTCGCCGCGCACTTCGCGGCTGGGCACGTCGAACACAAGGAAATAACGCTGGGGGAGGAAGGGCAGGAACTGGCCCGTCTCGGCGAAGCTCAGGCTCCCGCGCAAATCCACCACGAGCGGAAGTTCTACCACCGACACGCCCTGTACACCCACCGCCCGTTCCCGGGCCTCAGCCTGGTCCGCTGACGAAAGATGGGTTGCCCGCTCCTGGTTCGAATCCACATATCCAATGATGCGGGCGGGGTTGCCGACCACGATGGCGTAGGGCGGCACATCCTTGGTCACGACCGTCCCCGCGCCGACCATGGCATATTGGCCGATGGTCCGTCCGGGCAGGATGGTGGCGTTCGCCCCAATCGACGCACCCTTGCGGACTACGGTGCGCGGGAATTGTCCGGGGTACTTCTTACTGCGCGGGAAAGGATCGTTAGTAAAGGTGGCGTTCGGTCCCACGAATACATCATCCTCCAGCGTGATTCCATCCCACAGTTGAACCCCGCTCTTGACGGTCACACGGTCGCCGACGATTACATCGTCCTCGATGAAAGTATGGTCGCATAGGTTGCAGTCCGCGCCGATGACGGCACCCGGCAGAACGTGCACGAAGGCCCACACGCGGGTCCCCTTGCCGATGTTTTGGGTTTCAACCAATGCATTGGGGTGCTGAAAAAAGTCGCTCATGGTTTATCCTGTTTGGTCTCGTCGTACACTTCATCGATCACGAAGGGCGGGCGCCTGCGGACTTCGTCCAGGGTGCGCCACAGGTATTCGCCCAGCACGCCCAGCATGGTCATCTGCAGGCCCGTAGTGAAGGTAATGATCAACATGGTTGGCACCCAACCCTTCACGTCGATACCAAAGAGGGACCAGTATACCAAAATGAATGCCCCATATCCAAAAGAGGTTAGGGCCACAAGAAAACCGATTACAGAAAGAATACGGATCGGCCAAAATGTAAAAGCGACAAAGGTATCTACAAAAAGTTTCGCTTTTTTGCGCAAAGTCCAACGGGATTTTCCACGGGTACGCGCGCGACGCACGTAGGGAATCAGGATGGGCCTGAACCCCAGCCAGTAGATGAGGCTCATCAAATTGGTATTCTTCTCCTGAATGCGGTTGATCTCGTTCACGACCTGACGATCCACCAGGAAGAAGTCAAAGCCGCCATCGGGGTATCCCGCAATGGCATACCGCCGCACCAGGGTGTAATAAACGTTGGAGAACAGTTTTTGCGAGAACGGCTCCTCGCGATCCTGGCGGACAGCAAAGACAGCCTTGGTGCCTTTCTCCCAGTAAGACAGCATCTCCAGGAATAATTCGGGCGGGTCTTGCAGGTCGGCGGAGATCATCCCCACGCAATCGCCCGAGGCAACCGTAAACCCGGCCTGGATGGCGGCCATCGAACCGAAGTTGCGGGTTAACTTGACGACTTTGATCGTTTCAGGATATTTTTCCTGAAACTCGCGCAGGATCTCCAGGGAACGGTCGCCAGAACCGTCATCCACAAAGACCAATTCGACGCGATACTGTGGAATTTTCTCCGCCAGTCCAAGGAGCTGTGGGATGGTCTCAGGCAGGTTGAGCTCGTTATAGTAAACAGGGATGACGATAGAAAATACGTTCCGCAAATCAATCATTTACAAAAGCCCTGGATTTGAATTATCTTTTTATTTTGTACCTTACTACAAATCTCGTTTATTTGTCCTGGAGAATAGGGGGCGAATTTTATCAGCACTACATCGTCAATCACTTTAACACTCCCCTTACTAGGCCATATGGGCATCGAATTTCCAATCTTAACCATTTCGCCGCGTTTATCGGCAGGCAAAGTTTCCAATTTTGGAAATCCTAAAGTTTCCAGAAAGGAAATCGCCCTGATAGAGGTACCTTGCGGCCACCCAAAGAACGAAGCACCAAATGTCTCAATCTGCGGAATAAGCTCTGTCGATGGCCGACTATACCAACCAATAACTTCCATATACTTTAGACTTTCTGTGCCAGATTCCATTTGTGCATCTTCAATACGTCCTATTAGGCGAGCTGCCAAAACGCGATCCTCCTGAAGCGCCAAATGAGAGGATGCAAAAAGATGGTTCGTCGACATAGAAAACTGAAGAATACAATATCCAACCAAGACCGCCATCAATATTTTAATGCTTCGCGGAACAGTCAACATACCAAGCATAACCATCCCTGGTACCACAATTGGCAAGGAAATTAACATGCGCATATCGAGAGAGCCACCCATAATTAATCCACTCGCGAATGGCAATACAAATAATAAAAGGAAAAGAGAAGAGGTTAGACATTTTTTCAACAATGTCGACCTCGCCATCCATAAACCCACAACTAGGCTCAAAGATGAAATAAACACCAAAACGCCAAGAGATTTAACGTCAACTGAATACAAAGACTTGTTTCCCAAATAAATTGGCAACATGGAGTAATAGAAAATCTTGGATAACACCATAGCGGGGTCATGCACTAAGGCTGAAATATTAAATGCACCCGCAGTATATGGATCGTGAGGCACAGCCATGATTACAGCAACGATATTTTGGACGATGAAATAAGATAAAAGAGCCATTACATGGATCAGGAAAATAACCACAAGATCCTTGAATTTTATTTCTCCCGAGCGGATCATATTGGAAATAAGATATACAAGAAAAACTGCAATTAATACCGGGATAAAGCCTTGATAAATTGCAATCGAAAAGGTTGCCGGGATGATGGCATAAAACCTATAAGTCCCAACGGCTGTAGAATAAATAAACAAACTTAGTGCTACGCAAAAAAAGCCAAAGCCTATTCCAAAATTTATAGTGGAGAAAGTGTACATATAAGCCAATATCGGAAAGGCAATGCTCAACGAACCAACAATGGCACGTTCAAGTTTTGATTTCACACCCCAGCTATCTAGCAGCAACAAAATTGCGCTGATATGGAATATAAGTGCCAGAAACAGGGGCACAAAAGGCATCACAGTATAAGACAATAAAAATTTATTTAGAAGGTACATTCCCCATCGGCCCTGCACGACCCAGGGATAAGCAGGTCCGGAAAAAACAGCATGTATCTCTTCATCAATCGTTAGATTAAAATTAAATAACTCAAATCCATAGGCCATAAGGGCAACTATTGAAAGCACAAATACAAGATAAGCGTTTCCTTTCAAATATAATTGCATCTTTACATAGACAGAATTAATCTGTTGCGAAAAAATCATCCACATTTTGGATATACTTGAAATGGTTTTCTTAATCTGCTCAATCACACCCAGTCTTTGAGAGAAAATGTTCCAAAAAACCATTAGAAAAAGAAAAAATAGAGAGGTGAAAACGATTAAAATAGCCCAAAAAAGACCTTTCACCAGTTCACCATGGAGAGCCATGCTTCTGCCGCCAAGCAAAAAAAGAAAAAATTTTTCCTTCAACAGCCAGGATGTTATACATCCTAAGAATAAAGCAAAAAGTAACTGCTTGTTTCTTACCAGCTTGACAATCATTGAATTATTATCTCCTGCTCCAAGTCTTCGCCAAGAGTCTTTGTAAATTTTCTAGTGATGGATGAATAGGCATGGGAAAGAGCCCAACAAGCAAAGAAAATAAAAAGAGGCATAACCACTGTTCGATAACGAGTTTGAACTTCAAAGATAAGTTCCATTAAATTAAAGGCAAAAAAGGATAACAAGCCCCAAAAAACTGCAGGTTTTATATCCTTAAAAAATGCCAATACCACTCCGATCACGCATGCCCATGTAGCAAGAAACATCATACTGAAATCAATTAAGTTCACTTTTTGTATCACATCGAGAGAATTCTTTAGGTCGCTCCCATTAGGCAGGTTTAGTACCCAGACTAAAATCCCATTACTGTTTGCCCACAAAATTGCAAATTTCTGGCCAAAAAAAGAAATCAAAAGATTCTGTCTGTCTTGCAGCCTATCCAACACAACCACTATCACTTTCTGCATTGCTATAGTTTCACTGGGCGTAGAAGCAAGAATCTCATGGCAAACTGCAGTGTCCTCAACATTATACTGTCCCAATGCATCGACATTCATACCAACCAACAAATTGCATGGGCGGATGCTTCCAAAATGGTTTTGATAATGCTCAGCCACGGCTACAGGTACTCTACCCAGAATCAGCACAAATACAAAAAGGACCGCGCCATTCAAAAGGAGTCTTTTTAGATCAAAATTCGAACTGTAAACAAAAAATGTGATAATGAAAGCTATCAGAAATATCTGGTTAAATGGTCTAACCATCCCCATAAAACCCAAGAGGATACCAATAATAGAAAAACCAATTACCTCATTCAATATGCTCATCTTGAATTGTTGCTTTGTCTGCATTTGAAAAAAATATGATACAACAAACATAAGTACGCATTCAAAAAATATAAACAAATGTTCAGGCGTAAGTACATTTGAGTAAAGCGCTAAAGAAGGCCAGGTCGTTATCAAAGCGCCAGCAATTCCTGACCATAATTTCTGTTCAAAATTTACTTTGCCAGCATAATAAATAAAAACCCCAGACAATGCATACAATATCAAATGAAATGTTTTAATTACCATCAAATCAGAACCAAAAAACCTGTAAAGGTAACCATAAATCACTGTAGGAATCACATGCACCTCCACATACATGTGCTGAGGAGATGCTCCCTTAGCTATCAGAATGGCATCTGAATTAATAATCTCGAAATCAGACAACGGCTGAGTGTTTAGTAAAAACATAAAGAATAACTTTATAGAAGCACCTGCCAGTAGAATAAAAAGAATGTAGTAATAATCTGGCAATTCATTCAGATATTGAACAATGCGTGGTTTTCTACCTACTACAAAAAATAACAAAAGGAACACAAGAATACCGACCAACAAACTTGTGAGGAGTATGACACCTGCCCCTTCCACTGGCGTCATCCATCCGACAAGATCAAAAACTCTTCCCAGAATTGTTATCTGAAAGAACTCTTTCACATGCCGAAAGGCAATTATAAAAATTGGAAACAAAAAGAACGTTGCCAAAAATATTTTGCGTAATGTCTGCTGAAAATCCAATTCAACTAAAAAAAGGGAAGCCAGTTTTTTATATCGCTTTACACCCGAAAGAATAACAAAATAAGAAACCACTCCTAAACAAATCCAGGAAATGCCAACAATCAAAACCTGCTGTAAAAAGGCGATCTGAGAGCTATCAGGGATCAGATATAAAATGAAAAAAGCACCCAAAAACCCAATCACCATGCTACTTAAAAAAACCATTATTTTGTTACCAAGTGTCATTTTTTCCTCTCGTTACTCTTTATTTTTAGCAGGTAGAAAGTAATCAACAAAACACGAATAACGCTGTTATTTTCCCAAGTTGTTATCTTCCGTAAGAATTTCACGATTTTAGGCTAAAACCCCTCACTCTACCTTCTCCCAACAGAGGAGAGTGAACCCACTCTTGAGAAAACGTCAATTTTGGGTAAGGGAATGCCTTTAAATTAATTATAGCGACTTGCATTGTATATAACAATGAAGTCGATGAAGTTTAATTGATATCTATATTCATTGATTCGCACCTCTGTTATCACGTGTCTCTTCTATGGCCTCACGAGTGGCACGCAGGAAAGCGTACCCATAACGGCGGTCAGGCTCGAGGTAGGCGCTTTCACCCCACTCGTTCCAGGCATTTAGGAAGACGAAGGGACTGTCCAGCTCAGGGTTGGAGCGGGTCTCGCGCAGGATGTCGGCCAGCCATTCCTTGTACAAAGCAGGGCTTGCGCCGTGATAGATCATGGCGGTGTTGTTGCGACGCGGCGTATTGTCCCACATGGGCATGACGGCGCGATGAAGTTTCCTGGCTTGAAAATTGAAATACTTTTTATTCTTCACCAGATCCACGTAGTCAAGGACCAGACCCCTGAAATCCTCGCGGACGAATGGAAGTTGCGCAGTGATGTTATTGCAATAGCGGAAGACCGTGCCCGGATGGAACTCACTCTGGGCGTCGAAGCCGAGCGCCAGCAAATCACCGTCGAAGGTGTTCTCTTTCACAGCAATGACATAAGGATTGCCAAGTCCCGCATGCTGGCAAACCTCCCGCCAGTGGGCCAGGACTTCGGGTGGATTCGGGACAAAGGAAGGCCGATACACGATCAGCAGCGGACGGCCATCCACGCGGATGTAACGCTTGTCCTGCATGTACGGTTTGACGCTTTCGATGAAGGCCTTGTAACTCTCCACCGACTCGTTCTGGTACATGATGACCTCGCCGCTAGTCCCGTCAAAGCGGCGGGTCCACGACTCGTTGGCCCAGCACAGGCAGAAGGGATAATCAATCTGCGGATTGTTTAGGAACAAGTCGAGGGGTTTGTCGAGGAGACGGCGTCCATCGAACCAGTAGAAATAATAGGCGAACCCATACACGCCGTGGGACCTGGCCAACTCAGCCTGGCGGGCGATGTTCTCCACGATGCGCAGATCATATTGACCCAATTCGGCGGGCAGGCGCGGCTGATAATGTCCCACGAATTGCGGCACCGCGCGTGAGACGTTATGCCATTCGGTGACACCCTTGCCCCACCACTCATCGTTTTCGGGTGTGGGATGGAATTGCGGCAGATAGTAAGCCAGCAGCAGCGGATCGTCAGGCTGGCGCTCGTAGATATCAGGCGCCAGGTCCACGAATTCGGGCGAAAGCTCGGGCGTGGCCAGCACCTGCCTGACATACTCGTCGAGCACAGCGGGACTCGGCCGCTTCGAGACAGGCGGCACGGGCGGGAAGAGACGGTGACGGATCGCGGCCAGTCGGCGTTTGACTCCCTCAGGGATGGGCAACCGCCAAAAGAGCTGGATCAGGCGCTCGTACAGCCTCCTCATGCCTTCACCCCCGCCAGACGCAGGATTTCGCTGGTCTTCGCGTGCCAGGAATTTTCCTCGGCCTCCCGGTCCTGGGTGCTGAGATAAGTCTCACTGGTTGCCAAGTCCACTGCATGCCTTAATTGCGCCATAAACTCCTCATGGGTCTCCGCGATCAGGCAGGATTGATACTTCCTGCACTCGCGCAGGTCGGTGCTGACGATCGGTTTGCGGGCAGCCATGTACTCGAAAATCTTGACGGGCGAGACAGCCTGGGTCAGGTCTGTCTTGCGGAAGGGCAGGATGGCCACGTCGTACCAAACCGCGTAGGCGTTCAACTCGAAATACGGCTTGCTCCCAAGGAAATGCACACGGGGGTGTTCCTTCAATCCGCTCTTCGGAAGTTCGTCGTCGTGCTCGTGACCGATCAGCACCAGCTCATACTTGCCGTCGTCGGCGATCCTGCGTAACAGATCGTAGTCGGTCCACTTCGCCAGCGCGCCATGATACCCTACAATCGTACGTCCCGTCAGGGCGGGTTTGAGGTCGGCGGGCGGATCTCCTCTGGGGATGCGCCAGTGGTCTACGTCCACACCGTTGGTGCTCAGGATGCAATTTCGGGTGCGATGACGCTGGACTTCCTCAAACAGCTGATCGGAGGTGGCGACCACGATCACGCGCTCATCCTTGAGGATGCCCTCGTGCCGACGATGGACCAGGTCTGGGACGTTGCCCGTGATCTCGGGACTGATCTCATCGATATACTCATACACCACCTGGAAGCCCCGCCGCAGGAAACTTTGCACATCCTCGGCGGTAGTGACCAGGTCGATGGATTGGATGCGCAGGACAACGGTCTGGTCGACGGTCCGTTTTTCGAGGGCGGCCAGCACACGATTCGTCACAGTCGGGTCGGTGGCCTTGAAGACGAACAGGTTCTTCTTCACTTCCTTGTAAACGAAGACATCCTTATCCACGGTGGGATGCCCGCCGTAGAGAGCGAAACCGCCCATTCTGGCTACCTGCAACGAAACGTGCTGGAAGCGCTGGAACAACAAGGTGTTCCAGCCCATTGGCACGTGGAAAATATCGAAGAAACCTTCATGAGCGGCGATGGCCTGTTCCAGTTGGGTCATCTCGCGCTCAAACCTTTGCTTGAAGAGCACCTTGCGGACCGGGTAGGCCAGGCGGATGCCAATGATGGAGATCCCGCGCAGAATGGCCTTGATCAACCCGTGCCTGCGGACCGCCTCGCGGATGCGCCCAGGGAGTTCACGCGGCGTCCGATACAGCCACTTGAACAATCGCTCACGGAATCCACCAGGGGGGAGCAGCCACACGCGCAATTTGCGCAGCAGGAGCGCCACCTTGTACACGCGGCTGCTAGTGATCTCATCCTTTAACTGACGCTCGTAAGCCACCTGCCAGGTCAGATAATCGATCTCGTGGGCATTCTTGGCCGCCAAAGCAGTCAGTTCATGATATTGATCTTCACGGATGGCCAGTTCTCCAGCCTGCCGCGCCGCCCACGCTCGCAAGGGGTCGTACATGGCGGGCTTCTCGACAAAGGCCGGCGACCTGTCGACCAGGGCCAGTGCCAACAGGGTGTTTTCATGCGCCTGCTGCCTGATTTGCGCCGCACGTTCGACGAGCGCCGCGCGGATTTGGGTCCGCTGTTTCCACATGTCGGTCAGGGTGGAGGTCAGCCCGTCGGAAGTCATGGTTTGCAGGTCCTGCACATACGCGGACTGTCCCAGCGAGCGCATGAAGTTGTGGACCTTGGGATCGTACGCCAGCGCCACAGCGGGGACTCCCGCACCAGAGGCGAAGACCAGCGAATGCAGGCGCATCCCCACCAGGGCACGGCAGCGCGAGATCAGGCCCGCCGTCACGTCAGGGGGATGGGCGACGGGAATGGCATGTACCCGCTCCTTGACCGCCATCAGGTCCATCACCTCGAGCGCCACAGCGTGGTCGTTCTCCAATTCATGCTCCACAATCTGGAAGGGGATGAAGACCACCTGCACGTTGTATGTTCCAAGAAAATGGTCGAGGGCAGCGGCCAGTTCTTGTTTCCAGGCAGTGGAGTTCTCACCAAACGTCCAGTTGCGCAGACATACGCCGAGGACCGGCAGCTCGCGCAGATCCACGCCTGCGGAGGTGAAGATGTCAGAGGCGTCCTTGGCCTTTGGGATCAGACTCAAGCCAGGGTCCGGTTTGACCTGGACCTTTTTGGCAGAGACGCCCAACGATTTGAGCAAAGCCAGGGACTCGGGATCACGCACGGTGGCGGCATCCGCTAATTCGAAGGTCAGGCGCGTCCATTCTTTTCCATCTTCGGTCAGGAGCGGACCGATGCCCACAGAGTAGATCATAAGCGGCTTTTTGAACAGGTTGGCCAACATCGCCACGCTACTGTAATAGGAAATGCCCCAATGATATTTGGTGAGGTGGACATTCTTGGGAACGCCCCAATAATCCTGGAAGATGCCTCCGCCACCCAGCACCACCAGATCGCATTCGCGCGCAGCATCCAGCAGAGCGTTGACATTCTGCCAATACACCGCGCGGACGCCGTGTTCGGCCTGGGTGCGCTCGGGGTTGGAAGAAATCACGATGAAATCCAGGTTTTTGCGCTGTCTTCGGAAATCTGACAGGATGGCGCTGAGGATGGCCTCATCACCCACGTTCTCGAATCCGTAGTACCCCGCAATTAGGATAACTTTTGCCTGTATTTCTTTCACGCCCGGGTTCTGCCTCTCACTGGGAATATGCCCGATAATATCATGGAAATTCGACAAGTGGGTTAGCGTACGGCATGAATAAGATTGTTTACAGTTAATATATTGACATCCGATATATCGCGTGGTAATATATCGGCGTACGGTATAACACATACCGATATAAGAGAGCTTTATGGATCAAAAACTTGCAAAACACCTCCCTTTCACCGAGTCCACAGCCTACATCCTGCTGGCGCTGGTTGAACCGCTGCACGGATATGCGGTCATGCAGAAAGTGGACGAGATGAGCCAGGGCACGGTCAAGGTGGGGCCTGGCACGCTGTACGGCGCGTTCACCACCCTCGAAAGCGAGGGACTGATCGTCAAGGTCGGGGAAGCCGACCGCCGCAAGACCTATGCTTTGACGGAAAAAGGCAAGACCGTCCTGAAGGAACACATCCGCCGTTGTGAACTGATGGCGGAAAACGGAAGAATGACAAAAGACTGGTAAGTCTTTTTGGAGAAAACCATGACAACACTCAAACTCACCCGTTGGTTTTGGGCCTGGGATGATGACAAGGAGGAAAGCTGGCTGCGCGAGATGGCGCAACAGGGCTGGCATCTCCGGTCGGTCGCCCTGCCCGGCAGGTACACCTTCGAGCAATGTGAACCCAGAGATTTCGTCTATCGACTCGATTATTTCACCGAGCAGAAAGACATTGTCAACTACCTGCAGATCTTCCAGGACGCGGGTTGGGAATACATGGGCGAAATGAATAGCTGGCGATATTTCCGCAAGGAGGCATTCCAGGGTGAAGCATTGGAAATCTTCAGCGACAACGAGTCGAAGGCCAGGAAGTATCAGCGAATCCTGTTCATTCTGGTGGCCATCCTGCCCATCCTGATCGTGAATGTAAATAACCTGAATAGACTTTCCAACCCGTTCTTCGAGGTCTTGACCTTCGTCTTCTTCTGCATCCTGATCTTCTACGGGTATATCATTATCAGATTGAGCATGCGCGTCAATGCACTGAAGAAAAAACTCTGACCCTCACGACAGCCCTGAAGGCCAACCCCTTCAGGGCTTTTTTGTTTGCACGCCCACATCTGTGGTTTAATCCCCGCATGGACAAATCCCTGATCCCCTTCTTCCGTCCGCGCGGTGTGGTCGTGATCGGCGCATCGACGGCGCCTGAGAAGCTAGGCTATGGCGTGGCGCGCAACCTCATCCAGAGTGGATATACGGGCGCGATCCATTTCATCGGCCAGCGGACGGGCGTCCTGTTCGAGCATCCGTTATATACGGACCTCGGGCAGGTTCCCGACCCCGTGGACCTCGCCATCCTGATCGTCCCGCCGCAGGCCACCCCGCAGACCATCGCTGCCTGCGGGCAACGCGGCATCCACGCCGCCATCATCATGACCTCGGGGTTTCGCGAAGTGGGAGAAGAGGGCGCGGCGCTCGAACGTCAATGCGTGGAATCGGCCCGGGCGCACGGGGTCAGGCTGCTCGGTCCGAACTGCATCGGCACGCTCGACACACACCTGCCGCTCGACACCACCTTTCTCCAACCCCCCATGCCCGCGTCGGGCCATATCGGCTTCATCTCCCATTCAGGCGCGTTCTGCGCCGCGGTCATCGATTGGGCGCGCGGCCGACAGAATGGAGGTGGCTTCGGTTTCTCGCAGATCGTCAGCCTCGGTAACCAGGCCGACGTCAACGAGACCGACGTGCTGCCCATGCTGGCCGCCGATGAGCACACCCGCGTCATCGTGATGTACATGGAAGGCATCGCCGACGGACGGCGCTTTGTGCAAATTGCCAGCGAGACGACACAACGAAAGCCCGTCATTGCGCTCAAGGTCGGCCGTTTCGAAGCGGGACAAAAAGCCGCCGCCTCGCATACGGGCGCGCTGGCCGCCTCCGACACTGCCTTCGACGCGGCCTTCGCCAAGGCGGGCGTATTGCGCGCCGAGACCGCCGAGCAGATGTTCGACTGGGCGCGCGCCCTGGAGAGTTGTCCGCTGCCGCGCACCTCCCCTCAACTGAGGTCTGCTACACATCCCTCCGCTCAGGGAGGAATCGCGATTTTGACCAACGCGGGCGGCCCGGGCGTGATCGCCGCCGACGCCCTCGAGCATCACGGCCTGACCCTGGCTTCGTTGGGCGAGTCCACACGAGCGGCCCTGTCCGCGGAACTGCCCCCTGCGGCTTCCGTCCACAACCCCGTGGACATGCTGGCTTCGGCCTCGCCCGCTCAGTATGCAACTTGTCTCAAACTCCTGCTGGCTGACGATGCCGTGGACGGCGTGTTGGTCATCCTGCCGCCGCCGCCCATGTTCAAGGCCGAGGACATCGCTGAAGCCATGATTCCACTCATCCGTGCCGCGGACAAACCCGTAGTGGTGGCCTTGATGGGTTCCACGCTGGTTGAAACGGCCCGTTCCAGGTTTGAAAACTCACAGGTTCCCACCTATCCCTTCCCCGAGCGAGCCGCTTCCGCGTTGGGCGCGCTTTTCCGCCGCGCGGAATTTCTTAGCCACAAAAGGCACAAAGAGTCACAAAGGCTTCATTCACGGTCATCGCTTCCTCACGGTTCGATCGACGATCTCCTGCTCGAATACGGCATCCCCACTGCGCCCATTCGGCTGGCGCACAACGCTGACGAAGCCGCCGCCCTCGCCAAGGAACTGGGCTTTCCGGTGGTGATGAAGATCGCCTCGCCCGATATCTCGCACAAGTCCGACGTGGGCGGGGTGATGCTGAATTTGCAGGACCCGGCCCAGGTCCGCGAGGGACATGCCCGCATGCTGGAGCGCGTCCGCGCGGCCAGGCCCGAGGCGCAGATTGACGGCGTCCATTTGCAGCGGCAGATTCCCCAGGGACAGGAAGTCATCGTCGGCATGGTGCGTGATCCACAATTCGGCCCGTTGATGATGGTCGGCTCGGGCGGCGTGGAGGTGGAGGGGCTCAAGGATGTGGCCTTCGGCCTGACGCCGTTGGACCAGGCCGAGGCGTGGGAAATGCTCCGCAGGACCTGGGCGGGGAGAAAACTCCGGGGCTTCCGCAACATCCCGCCTGCGGATGAGGAGTCGGTCGTCGACGTGCTGGTCAAGCTTTCGCATCTGGCAATCGAAAACGAACATGTCAAAGAAATCGAGATCAATCCGCTGCGTGTGTTGGATCGAGGTGCAGTGGCGGTGGATGTGCGGGTACAATTCGGCTAATTTGGAGGTAGCCATGCGTCCTGATTGGGATTCGTATTTCATGAAGATCGCCTTCGCCGTCTCGGAGCGCAGCACCTGTGACCGAGCCTTCGTAGGTTGTGTGCTGGTGTTCGAGAAGCGCATCCTGACCACGGGCTTTAACGGCTCGCCTGCAGGGCAGGATCACTGCGACGAGGTCGGCCACCTGATGGTGGACGGCCATTGCGTGCGCACCATCCACGCCGAGACCAACGCCATCATCCAGGCGGCGCTGCACGGCGTCTCGACCCGCGGCGCAACCTGCTATGTCACCCACCTGCCCTGCATCAACTGCACCAAGGCGCTGATCAACGCGGGCGTCACGCGCATCGTGTACAGCAACGCTTATCGCACCGACGACAATGCTTTGAATTTTCTCAAGGCCGCCCACATCGAGATCGTCCACAAGGAATTCCAACCCATCCCGCCTCTGGAGGAATCATGACCGCCTACATCATTCTTGACATCGAAGTGACTGACCCCGTCAACTATGAGGGATACAAAGCCCTGGCCGCGCCGACGGTGGCCCAGTACGGCGGAAAGTACATCGCCCGCAGCGGACAGGCCGAGACCCTTGAAGGCGACTGGTTGCCGTCGCGCCTGGTGGTGATCCAATTCGATAGCGTCGAGCGCGCCAAGGCCTGGATCAACTCGCCTGAATATAGCGAGGCGCGCGCCTTGCGTCACAAGTACGCCCGTTCGAAAGCTGTCGTCGTCGAAGGGGTTTGATAGAATTGCATCCATGATTACCTTATCGAACCTTATCTATTACCCCATCAAGGCCTGCCGCGGATTCGAAGTCCCCACCTGGGAGGTGGAACGCATGGGTCTGCGCGACGACCGCCGCATGATGCTGGTCACACCCGAAGGCGGCTTCCTCACTCAGCGCGAATTCCCCAGGCTGGCCCTGGTCACGCCCACCCTCGACGGCGACCGCCTGACCCTCTCCGCGCCGAACTTCGACTCGCTGCGCATCCACGTCCAACGCTCGGGCGCCACCGTCCCCGTGGATATCTGGAAGAGCCAGGGCGTACAGGCCGTGGACCAGGGCGAGGAAGCCGCACAGTGGTTCTCCGACTGGCTTGGCGCGCCCGTGCGCCTCGTCCACATCGCGGATGGTTATATTCGCAAGGTCAGCGCCGATCATGCCGTCCACCCCGACGACCATACGGGCTTTGCTGACGGCTACCCGATCCTGATCGCCTCCGAAGAAGGCCTGGCCGACCTCAACGCCCGCCTCGAAACGCCCGTGCCGATGAACCGCTTCCGCCCGAACGTGGTGGTGTGTGGCTGTGAGCCCTTCGCCGAGGATACGTGGAAGCGCATCCGCATTGGCGCGGTGGAGTTGGCGGTTGTCAAGCCGTGTGCGCGCTGCGTGGTCACCACCATCGACAAAGACACCCTCGTCCAGAGCAAGGAACCGCTCAAGACGTTGAGCACTTTCCGCAAGCAGCCCAAGGGAGCCATGTTCGGGCAGAATGTGATTCCGTTAAACGAGGGCGGGCTCGAGGTCGGGATGAGCGTGGAGGTGCTGTCGTGAGTCAGGCCGCGTTTATGGACCTCTTCGGCTGGGTCGGCACGATCCTGTATCTCATCGCCTATTACCTCGTCTCGATCAAAAAAGTCGAAGGCGATTCGTTCCTGTATCAAAGCATGAACATCGTGGCGGGCATCCTGCTGGTCATCAACACCTTCTACTGGCGCGCCTATCCTTCGCTCGGGCTGAACGCCGCCTGGATCCTGATCGGTCTGTTCACCCTGGGCCGCAAGCGGATGATGAAATGAATCTGACGCGACGGGATTTCCTCAAGCTGACGGGAGTAGGCCTGCTGGCGGCTTCCGCCTCTGGACTGATGGCAGCCTCCGCGCAAGAGGCCGAGCCGGCGCCCCTGATCTATCGCGGTTCGAGCCGCCACCGCTATGTCAACCTGAGCTACGACGACTGCTACCTCGTCAAGCGCATGCAGGATTTGGAAAAACTTCTCGATGAGTATCCCGAGTTCAAGATCAACCTCTTCCCCGTGGGTGTGGCCCTGCTCAACAACGAGGAAAAGGACCCTGGCATCTGGAAACGCTTTTACGACAAAGGCCACGAGATCGGGTATCACTCGTGGGAACACACCAACTTCGGTGTGATGTCTAATGAGGCGGCGTTGGAAGATTACCAGAAATGGCTGGGCGCGCTGACCCAGGTGCTGGGCTTCACCCCCACGGTGCGATTCGGCCGACCGACCTACGGCTCGCTCTCGCCCTCATTCGACGCGGTCTGCCGCGAGAATGGATTGGTCAACACCATGTGGTCCACGGGCTGGGGCGGGAATCCTTCGGACGTGGTCAAGTACACCGTACCCAAAGCTCGCAATGGCGACATCATCCTGCTGCACATCCGCACGGATGACTATCACACCAGCGTGGGCGCCTACCCCTGGATGCGCGAGAACGGCTGGGGCGCGGTGACGCTCTCCAGGCTGTACGACGATCTTTTGATGGAACAGAACGAATCAATGGGATGTGATGTGTACGACGGTCCGTCGTTGACCAGAACGTGTATCGAATAATGTATGGGCGACCCGACAGGTCGCCCATATCAATTACAACAACGCCTTCTCGTATTTCTCCGCGAACAACGCAGGCTGTCCGCCCGTGTGCCAGAATAGGACGGTCTCGTCCTTCTTGAAGAACCCCTTGCTGATCAGGTCGATCATGCCCGCCGCAGCACGGCCCGTGTAGACGGGGTCCACCAGCAGGCCTTCGTATTTCGCGAACAATTTCACGGCCTCGCGCTCGGCATCGGTCAACACACCGTAGCCCGCCTTGCAGTAAGCATCCGTGGCGAGGACATCTTCGGGCGTGAACTGGATACGCTCGCCGATCTTCTCCGAGGCATCCGAAGCCAGCGCCGACACATGCGATTTGAGCCAGTCCTCATCCTCGTCGATGCTGATGCCCAGCACTTTCCCCTTGAACCCAAACACCCGCTGACCCAGCACCAGTCCTGCGTGCGTACCGCCTGAGGAAGTACCAAAGATGATCCAGTCGGGATGGACCTTCTGCTCCATCAATTCCTGCACGGCAAAGGCATAACCGAGCGCACCCGTCGGACTGGAGCCGCCGTAGGGGACGAGGTAGGGTTTCCTGCCCGCTGCAACTGTATTGTCAAAGGTTTCCTGCAAGATGCGGTCGCGGTCCTTGCGGTCGCTAACGGTAACGATCTGCGCACCAAAGAGGTGGTCGAGCAAAAAGTTGGCCGAAGGCTGGGACGGCGCATCGCCCGTCAGCACGAGGATGCATTCCAGGCCAAAGCGCGCCGCCGCCGCCGCCGTCTGACGGCAGTGATTCGACTGGATCGCGCCCGCCGAGATCAGGGTCCGCGCGCCCTGCTCCTGCGCTTCTGCCACGAGGAACTCCAGCTTGCGGGTCTTGTTCCCGCCAAAGGCCAGCCCCGTCTGGTCGTCGCGCTTGACGAGAATCCGCGGGCCGTTGAGGAAGGCAGACATACGTGGCAATCCCTCGATAGGCGTGGGCAGGTGAGCAAAATGAGCACGGGCAATGGGTTTCATGGAAAATCCTTTTTTGAACCGCGAAGCAACGGAACTTACACTCTTAACTTCCGAGAGACTGTTTTGTCTTCTCTTTTCCTCGCGAGCGCATCACGTCCAACAGACGCGGCATGACCTCGGCATACAATTTGTACCACAGCACGTTCGGCGCATAATCCCATGCCCCGAGTGTACGCACAACCTCCCCGCCCAGGCCTTCCTTGAAACGATATACGCCCCACATCGAGTCGCTTTCGTCAAAGACCTCGGGCGCGCCCCACAGGTCGTAGACGGTACAGCCCGCGGCCTTGGCACGTTTCATGGCTTCCCATTGCAATAGGTAGGTCGGCATCTTCTCGCGGTGCGCGTCACGCGACATGCCGTAAACATAATACGCACGACCCGCGAACAGGAACAGGAAAATGGCAGCGACGGGATCATGGTCCACTTCGGCAATGAGTGGGATGGTAATTGGTAATTGGGGATTGGTAATCGGGGATTGGACATTCGCCATGAACAACTTCCAGACCGTCTGGTAATAGCCTTCATCGCGGATGACGAAGCCGTCGCGGATGGAGGTTTCGGCGTACATGCGATAGAGCATCGGCAGGTCTTCCAAGTTGCCTACGCGCACGGTGACGCCCTTCTTCTCGGCCAGGCGGACGTTGTAGCGCGTTTTCTGTTTCATGCGCGCCAGCATCTCGTCCTCGGTCGGATTCAGGTCGATCAGCACCGAGTTGCGGAACTGGATCTGGTCCGCGGAAAAGACCCAGCCACGCCCCTTCAACTCGGACATCACCGCCTGCCCGCCGCTATCGACAGAGTCTCCGTCGCTGTTGGGGACGCCCGTTCCCAGCACCACGTCAGGGTCCAGTTTGAGGAAGATGGCGCCCTGCCTCTTCGCGAAGGACTGCAGGTCATCCAATACGCGCTTGCGAAGAGCCACGTTCTCCCAATTCATCAGCGGACCTTTCGGCGCATACAGGATCGACAGGCGGGCTGCGAAGCCACGGCGTATCACGGATTTTTTGAGAATTAAGGCAGCCGCAACTACGGGAAAGACGAAAGAGGAAAGAGTCTCTGGATTGGCTTCAACCTTGAATTCGCCGTTCGCGCCCCAGACGGCGTACAGCGGAGTCCAGCCGTACTTCGCCTTGACCTGTCCCCACTCGTAGGTCTGCAGGAAGTGCGGGTTGGGCAACGCAGAGATGATCTGATTCCAGAATGAACGATTCACGATTCACGATTCCCGATAAACTTCAAATACGCCCAGTACAACAACGGATTATAGACTCGATCCACCGCCTGCATGGCGCGTTTCAGTTGACCGCCGAAACCACGCTTGAAGCGGTAGACACCCCACAGGCCGTCGTGGCGGGATTCGAATTCGGCTTCGAGCTTGGACTCGTCCTCGTCGGGGACGCCCCACAGGTCATATTCGGTGCAGCCATGGGAACGCGCCCAGCGTATGGCCTCCCATTGCAGCAGATAGGTCGGCATGCGATTGCGTTCCAGATCGTTGGATGCACCGTAGACATACCAAGCGCGACGTCCACGCGCGAAGACCATCAGCGCGGCCAGCGGCTTGCCTTCGTATTCGGCCATGAGTAACTCAGCCATGCCCGTCGGGTGGAAGAGTTCATAGGCGCGGCGATAATATTCGAGCGAGTGCACGCCGAAGCCGTCACGTCCGCCCGTGACCTGCATCATCTGATGGAAGCCGTCAAGGTCATCCCAGGCGCGGACAATGACACCCTTCTTCTCAGCCAGGCGCACGTTGTAACGCGTCTTCTGCTTCATGCGGGCCAGGATATCGTCTTCGCCCCCCGAGATGTCGAGGGTGATGGTGCGGGGAGGTTGGATGTTGTGGGGACTGACCGTGGACCATGGACCGTGGACCGTGGCCTCGCCTTCCCAGGCGTCAGGCTCCAACTTGCAGAAGATGGCGCGATGCTTTTTGCAAACGGCGTCGATCTCACGCCAGATGCCACTTTCCACTTTCCACTTTCCACTTTCTACTTTTGGAATATAGCCTATCGTGAATCCCAGCGGCAATTTGCGGAACAGAATCTGCACGCCCGAATCTCCGCTGATAATGCGCGCAGGAGTCCAACCGAAGGCGGATTTGAGCTCGCCCCATTCGGCGGTTTGCAGCAAATGGATATCGGGATGTGCGGCGACGAAGTCGCGCCATTGGGAGAAGGTTACTTCGGGCATGGGATATTTTTATAAGTGCGCTTCGACTACGCTCAGCGCGGAAATTACGTTAAAGAGGAATCATCCAGAACAGGCTGGGACTGGATTTCATGGAGAGAGGCGCCAGGGATCAACTCGTCCAGGATGCGGATCAGAGCAGGGATGTCGGTTTGGCGGGAGGCAGCCTGGAGCGAGTCCACGGCCGATTTTAAACGGGACCCGCCCAAAGGTTCGGAGGAGGCGAGGCGGAAGATGTCGGGGTGCGGTGTGCGCTGCAACGGTGTCCCCACATCCCATAACTCCTCGGTCAGCTTTTCACCAGGGCGCGTGCCCGTGAAGACGATCTCGATGTCGCGGTTGGGTTCGAGGCCCGAGAGGCGAATCAAATCCTCGGCCAGGTCCACGATGCGGATCGGCTCCCCCATGTTGAGCACGAAGGTCTCGCCGCCCTGCCCCATCGATGCGGCCTGCAGCACGAGGTAAACGGCCTCGGGGATGGTCATGAAGAAGCGGCGCATGTCGGGGTGCGTCACCGTCAGCGGGCCGCCGCGCGCGATCTGCGATTTGAAAAGCGGGATGATCGAACCGCGGCTGCCAAGCACATTGCCGAAGCGCACCACCGTGAACGGCAGACCCGACTGACGCGCCGCATCGAGCACGAGCATCTCGGCCATGCGTTTGGTCGCGCCGTAGACGCTGGAGGGCTGGACGGCCTTGTCGGTGGAGATCAGCACGAAGCGCTGGATGTGATGCTCGGCGGCGATCTGGACCAGGTGGCTGGTCCCGATTACGTTGTTGGTCACCGCCTCGGTGGGATTCGCCTCCATCAGCGGGACGTGCTTGTGGGCGGCGGCGTGGAAGACGACCTGCGGCTGATGCGCGTCGAAGATCGACGCGATGCGCTCTCGGTCGCGGATGTCAGCGATGAGCGGGACCAGGCTCAGGTCGGGGTAATCTTCGCGCAGTTCGAGCAGGATCTCGAAGATGCTGTTCTCGCCGTGACCGAGCAGCATCAACTGGCTGGGATTGCGGCGCGCGATCTGACGGCACAACTCGCGGCCGATCGATCCGCCCGCGCCCGTGACCAGCACGCGCCTGCCTTCCAACGCCTGCCCGACTTGCTCGTCGTTGACACGCACGGGGTCGCGGCGTAGCAGGTCGGTGATATCCACCTCGCGCAGGCGGCTGACGTTGACCTGGCCGCCCAGCAGTTCGTAGATGCCAGGCATGGTGCGCGACGGCACGCCCTTGAGGCGGCACACGTCAGTGACCAGGCGCACCACCCGCCCAGGCGCGGACGGAATGGCGATGATGACCTCATCCACCTGACGGTTGTCAAGGATGTTGGGCAGGTCCGAGATCTTGCCGATGACGCGCACGCCGTAGATCTCGTGGTGTTGCTTGGCGGGAGAGTCGTCGAGGAAGCCGATGGGGGTCAGGTTGAGCAGCGAGGAACGCTGCAACTCACGCACCACCAGTGCGCCCGCATCGCCTGCGCCGATGATGAGCGCGTGCTTGCCCTTGTTCCCAGCGCCGCCCGCCTGCTCCGAAAGCAGACGCAGAGCGAAGCGCGAGCCGCCGATCAGCACCAGCGAGAGCAGCCAGTCGATGCCCAGCGCGGAGCGCGGCATGCCAGGGAAGAGCAGGCCCGTCGTGATGAGGATTAGCATCACGCCCGAGGTCAGCACCGAAGCGGTCGTGACGGCAAAGGTGATCAGGCGCAGTTCGCCCGTGCTGGCGTAGATCCACAAGCGGCGATACAGGCCGAAGAAGTAATACGTGGGGAGTTTGACCGCCAGCGCCACCGCGCACATCATCAACGCGGCGGGGAAGTAGTACGGCAGTTGACTCACGTCCAGGCGCAAAGCAAAACTGCCCAGCACCGCGATCAGGATGAGGGCCACATCGCCCACAAGGACGAATCGATTACGAACGTGAGGTCGGGATTT
>CAZGFR010000002.1:67046-86796 GCA_964524485.1 uncultured Anaerolineaceae bacterium
TGAGGGCCACATCGCCCACAAGGACGAATCGATTACGAACGTGAGGTCGGGATTTCATAGTCAGAAGATAATATGAGAGTAAAAGACGAAATTCCACTTACGCAAATCATCTTTATATATTTTTATTCATGCAAGACTTTCTAATTCCTTCAACATAGCTCGCAAACCCTTGGTTACTCGAACTTCCTACCGCCTTATCAAATAGTCTATTTGCAGACTCAGTATCGCCTACATTATGGCAAACTATTGCCGCAATAAGTGCACTTCGACCATTGGGATTGAAAGGCAACTTATCAAAAGTATGATAGTACGACAAAACAGATTCGTAATTTGTAAAATTTGAAAAGAAAGGAATCGCAAACTTCTTCAAGCGGTTAATAATTGTGCTACTAATCTGCTTCGGAGATTCCTCAAGCGGCCACCAAGTATCTTGGCCAGTTTCAGGGGTGTCGAGGCGTTCTCTTATTTGGCAATCATACTCCTGAATGACTCTTTTACTCATAGCCCCATGTTCAGCCTCAAAGACACACGGGAGAAATACACCAAGGTTTACTGTAAAGTATCCATATAGGTTTTCTCGGAACCCTGGTATGGTGTAATTTTCAATGGGATACTTCCCCATCTGAAAATTAACAACATGAATCATTCCATCAAAAGCTTTACGATTATAGGTATGTCTACTTTTATTAAAATTAAAGGCATGCAAGAATTCTGTAACAGGTTGCTGGATCTCTTCCATCAACAAAACATATGAAGATTTCATCTGTACAATTTATCAATCACGAGTTTCGCATCCACTCGACGGCTTCCTTGAGGCCCTGGTCGAGCGTGACCTCGGCGCGGAAGCCGATCAGGTTGGCGGCCTTCTGTGGCGAGCCGATGGAGCGGTAGATGTCGCCAGCACGCGGCTCAGCAAAGATGGGCGCGGGCGCGGAGGGGAACAGGTCCTGGAGGACTTCCACCAGGTCGATGATGCGGGTTTCGATGCCCGTGCAGATGTTGAAGATCTGTCCAGGCGCGGCGGGATGCTCGGAGGCGACCAGGTTGACGCGCACCACGTCGCGCACGTTGATCAGGTCGCGGGTCTGGCCGCCGTCGCCGTAGATGGTCACGCCCTTGCCGTCTAGCAAACGGCGGATGAAGATCGGCACCGCGGCGGCGTACATCGAGTCGGGACGCTGGCGCGGACCGTAGACGTTGAAGTAGCGCAGGGCCACCACTTCCAGACCGAAGGAGGTGGTGTAAAGCTGGCCGTAGATCTCGTCCACGCGCTTGGAGGCGGCGTAGGGCGAGAGCGGACGCAGCGGCGTTTCCTCGGTCAGCGGCATCTCGGTCGAGTCGCCGTAGACGGCGGCGCTGGTGGCGAAGACGGCGCGCTTCACGCCCGCGCGTCGGGCGGCGTCGAACAGCATGGACGTGCCCGTCACGTTGACGTCGAAGCAGTTCTGCGGCTCATCCATCGACTGCGGCACCGAGACGAAAGCCGCCTCGTGGAAGATGATGTCCACACCGCGCACGGCTTCGTTGACCTTCGAGGCGTCGCGCAGGTCGCCTTCGATCAACTCGATCTGCTTTTCGAAGTCGGCGATATTCTCGCGCTTGCCCGTCGAAAAGTTATCCAGCACTTTGACTTCCTGTCCCTGCTCGAGCAGGGTGCGGACGATGTGCGAACCGATAAAGCCCGCGCCGCCAGTGACCAAGTATTTCATGTTATCTCCCAGTTCTCCGAATGACGGTACCGATCGTGCGTAAAATGATGTTGACGTCCATTCCCAACGAACGATGCTTGATGTAATACAGGTCGTACTCGATCTTGACCACCGTGTCGTAAACGGTGGCCGCGTAGCCGTAATTGATCTGCGCCCAGCCCGTCAGCCCGGGCTTGACCAGCAGCCGCGCCCGATAAAACGGGATCTGCTTCTGGTACGAGTTGACCAACTCCGCGCGTTCGGCGCGCGGCCCGACCAGGCTCATGTTGCCGCGCAGCACGTTCCAAAATTGCGGCAATTCATCGATACGGGTGCGGCGCAGGAAATTGCCCACACGCGTGACACGCGGATCGTTCTCCGCCGCCACCTTGGCCTTGCCGTCCGCTTCGGCGTCGGTGCGCATCGAGCGGTACTTGTAGATCACGTACGGGATTCCGCCCTTGCCCAGGCGGGGCTGCGAATAGAAGATGGGGAATCCGCTGTCGAGGACGATGGCCAGGGCCGTAAGCGGAAAGGTCACCGCCAGGATCAGCATTCCCGTCAGCCCGCCGACAATGTCCAGCAGGCGTTTGGCCAGTTCATAAATTCCGCTGACCCGCGCCTGGTCGATGAACGAACGCAGCATCCAATCTGACTCGAGGTGATGGATTGGCACACGGCCTGAGATCTCTTCGTAGAGCGTGGGCATGCGCATCACTTCCACGCCGCGCTCCTGCGCGTCCAGCACCACCTGGAAGGTCGCACCGCGCATCCCGCCGGTGATGGCCACCACCACGTCCGAGACCTTGTAGTCTTCGATGACCTTGAGCAGTTGATCGCTGGAGGCGATGATGGGAAAACCCATCACCGAGCGCCCCACCTTCTTCGGGTCATCGTCGATGAAGCCGACCAGTCGAAACGGGGGCGGGACGAGAGTCCGATAGACCTCGGCCAGCGTTTGCCCCGCCTTGCCTGCACCGACCACCAACACGCGGCGTTGGAGTCCCGAGGCAGTGTAGAGTCGAATGTAGACCGCGCGCCAGAACAGGGTCAGCAGCGAGGCCAGCAACAGGAAAGCGCCCACGCCGATACGCGGAAGCGAGTTCGGGTCCTGGCGGATGGTGAACAACAACGAGTATCCCAGCAGGCCGATAAAGGCGGCCACGGTCACACCGCGCCAGGTCTTGCGCCAGTTGGCGGAGCGATGCGGGTCGTATAACTCCACCATCAGGATCAGCCAGACGACGGGCAGCAGGTAGAACCAATATGGCACGTCGATCTGGATCAGTTTCTCGGCGCGCGCTTCGGAAATCCCACTTTGGATCAAACGGTTGAGCGAATAGAGGAACCAAATATAGATGGCCCCGAACGTGGCCCCCACAGAAGCCAGGATATCGCCAAACAGCAGGATGGTACGTTGCTCCTGCGGGCGCAACCGTATGGAAGGACGGGCAGTATCAGCCATTTTTCTTGACGAGGCTTGTCAGCAAACTCCATAGAAATCCACTGCCCCATGCAAGGTGCATCGTGGCAATCGCCAGCGGCAGGCCAACCACGAGCAGTGGTTTTTTTCGTTTCTGCGCTGCGCGGACTCCCGCAAGGAACAGGACGGAAAGGTACAGCAAAATCTCAGCGCCCAGCAGCCACCAGACCGGATAAAGCCAAAGTCCCAACAAAAGCAATCCCACCAGACTGAGCACAAAGGCGGGAGGCAGGGCCTGGCGCCAGCGCAGCGTGGAAGGGTAACGGCGCAACATGCGCAGTTTCCAGTAACCGTAGCGCCAATATTGGCGCGCCAGCGCCCCAAAGGTGGACCGCGAAAAATACACCGAACGAATGGCAGGATCCAGCCAGACCGTCCCGCCCGATTGCCGCACGCGCGTGTTGAACTCGTAATCCTCGTTGCTCAACAGCGTTTCATCGTACTTGCCGATCCGCTCGACCAACTGGCGGCGGAAGGCGCCGAACGGGACCGTGTCCACAGGCCCCGCCGAGGGAGCCAGCCGATACATCGCGTCGCCCACGCCCAGGGGATGGGCCGCCGCCGCCGCGATGGACTCCGCGGCCCAGGTCGAGGCCCCGGGGCGGATCTCCCACACGCCGCCGACATTGTCGCCGCGGCCTTCCGTCAGCGTCTGTACGCAGCGCGCCACATAGTCGGGATACGGCATCGAGTGCGCGTCCAGGCGGACGATGATCTCGCCGCGCGCCGCCTCGATGGCGCGATTCACGCCCGATGGGATGGTGCGGTCGGTGTTGTCCACCACTTGCACGGGCAATTCGGGGTGTTCGCGCTGAAAGGCGGCGATCACCTCGCGCGTACCATCCGTCGACAGGCCGTCCGAGATGATCACATCCATCTTTTCGAGCGGATAGGTCTGCCCCAGGACAGCGTCCAACAGGCCACGGATGGTGGCCTGTTCATTGTAACATGGGACAATGACGGTAATGGTCGGGGGCATGGCGCTCCAGGCGATTCTACAATATGCGGAGGAAAAACGACAGCCGCCAAATAGCTCCCGTCACAGGCCATTCTCACAAAATCGCCGCCGGGGACGGCGGCGGACTTGGCCTCGAAGGTCTATTTTTTGCGGCGGATGACGGTGGTGGCCGCCTCGGGTGAGAGCGGCAGGGTCACTGTGAAAGTCGTGCCCAGCCCCACCTCGCTGCGAACGCCAATTCTACCACCATGCGCCTGCACGATCTCGTGCGCGATGGACAACCCCAACCCCGCGCTATGTTTCTCGCCCCCCGGACGTGACGGGTCCGCCTGGTAGAAACGGTCAAAGACCCGCTCCAGCGCGTCGGGCGGAATGCCCCTGCCCGTGTCCTCGACCTCGATGCGCATCTCGCCCCGCGACGCCCCCGCGCGCAGGATCACCTCTCCGCCGGGCGGCGTGAACTTGAGGGCATTGTCCACCAGGTTGGTGAGGACTTGCGCCAGGCGGTCGCCGTCGCCGACCAGGGTCGGCAGGTCGGGCAGGGCGTCGACGCGCAGGGTCACGGACGCCCGGTTAGCCTGCGGCGTGAACTTCTCCACGGTGACGTTGAGCAGGGCGCGCAAGTCCAGCGGGGCGCGCTGCATCACGACGGTGCCCGCCTCCAGCCGCGCCAGGTCGAGCAGGTCGAGCACCATGCGGTGCATGCGTCCCGACTCGGCGTAGATGACCTCAGCCGCCTGCTGGCGCGCTTCGGGCGTATCCGCCGTCCTGTCGAGGATGGCCTGCGCGAATCCCTGAATGGACGTGAGCGGCGTCTTCAACTCGTGCGAGACGTTGGCGACAAAATCCCGCTGGGAGCGTTGACTCGACTGGACGCGCTTCATCATCCCGTTGAAGGCCCGCGTCAATTCCTGGACCTCGTGCGGGCCGCGCGGTTCGACAGGCTTCACCCCGTCCGACGGGAAATCCCGCGCCGCCACGATGACCTCTTGCAGCGGGTCGGCCACTCCGCCCGCGATGACGAAGGCCAGCACCAGCGACAGCAGCAACGCGATCGCGCCGCCGCCCAGGATGGGCAGCAATAACTCGTCCGTGAAGATGCTCAGGATCGGCACGCGCGGACGGGGCGCGGCCACCACCAGCATGTCGCCGTTGGGCAGCAGGTTCATCGTGTACAGCCAAAACTTGCCCGTCGCGTCGCGAACTGTCTCGCTGTCGCGCGGCAGGAGCGTCTTGCGCGGATAGGGCAGCGCCGCCGCGGCGGGAGTGGAGTCGTACCGCACGGACTCGTCCTTGCCGAAGACCAGGATGCGCACGTTGAAGTTCTCGGCCGCGCGCCCGAGGGCGGTCGTATTCTTGAGGTTGAGCACCTCCGCAGGCCGCGACAGAATCAGACCCTCGGCCGTCTTCAATCGGTCCAGGGTCTGGCGATAGATGCCCGGGTTGCGGATCAGGTACAGCAATAAGACCACCGCCACAACGGACAACGCTGTGGCGATGATCAAGGCATAACTCAACCAAAGACGGGAACGAAGGGAGGAAAACATTCAACCTTTCAAGCGACACATGCTTGCCATTTACTGAACTACCAATTTATATCCCACGCCCGTGACGGTCTCGATGCGGGCGGTGGAGCCTTCCAGCTTTTTGCGCAGATGCGCGATGTGCACATCTACAGTGCGAGTCTGGCCGTAGAAGTCGAAACCCCAGGCTTGTTGCAGCAACTGCTCGCGGCTGAGGACCAGTCCGCGATGCTCGGCCAGGGTCAGCAGCAGGTCGAATTCCTGGGTGCGCAGGTCGAGCAGCCTCTCGCCCGCGCGAACCTCGCGGCTGGCGGGATCCACGGTCAGGTCGCCGAGATGGATGACCTTGCTCGTCTGGGCGGGCTTGCCCTCGCTGCGGCGCAGGATGGCCTTGACACGCGCCACCAGTTCACGCGGATTGAAGGGCTTGGTCAGGTAATCGTCCGCGCCGAGTTCGAGGCCGATGATCTTATCGATGTCGTCGTCGCGGGCGGTCAGCATGATGATCGCTACGGGATTGCTCTCGGCCCGCAGTCGTCGACAGACCTCAAAGCCGTCCAGTTTGGGCAGCATCACGTCCAACACGGTCAACGCGGGACGATGTTTTTTCACCGCTTCGAGGGCGGCTTCGCCGTCCGCGGCCTCCTGAATGCGGAAGCCCTCGCGCTCGAGGTACATGCGCGCGAGCTGCAGGATGGAGGGTTCGTCGTCGACCAGCAGGATCAATTCGTTGGGCATGGATCAATCAGCGTCAGTCACCGCGGGCAGGGGCCAGCAGGGCCACGACTTCGATCTCGACCAGCCCGCCTTTGGGGAGCCCCGCCACGGCCACAGTGCTGCGGGCGGGCGGATTCTCGGGGAAGTAGCCCGCATAGACGGCGTTCATGGCCGCAAAATCGGCCATGTCCTTGAGGAAGACGGTGGTCTTGATGACGTAGTTCAGGCCCGAGCCTGCTGCTTCGAGCACGGCCTTGAGGTTGGCAAAGACCTGGTGGGTCTGGGCGGCCACGTCGCCTTCGACCAATTCCATGCGGACGGGGTCGAGCGCGATCTGGCCCGCAGTGTAGACCAGGTTTTCGATGCGTACGGCCTGTGAATACGGACCAATGGCCTTGGGGGCTTTTTCGGTGGACACGATCTTTTTGCCTTCGGTGGTGTACATGGGGCGCCTCGCGGAGTTTCAGGATGTGTGCGCCGATTCTAACACCATAAGCGGCCCCCCTCCTGGCCTCCCCCCAAATTCCGAGAACATGGAATTTGGGGGGAGGGACAAGGCTAATTGTCGGCGGGCTGGTTGGCTTCGCGGAAGGCCTTGATGGCCTCGCGCAGGGCCTTGCCCGGCGTCCCAATCTGCCCGCGCAGATCCTTGAGCTGTGCGCCCAGGTCCTTGAGGGTCTGGATGGCCTGCTCGCGGTCGGTGACCTTGCCGTCGGCATCGAAGCCTGCATGCTCGTTCACAATGGACTGGGCCTCTTCGTACATGGGGCCTGCTTCCTGGACAGCCTGTTTATAGGCATCCAGCGCGACCTGCAGGGCGGTGACGTCCTTGCCGTTCTCTTTGGCCCTGTCGATCCAGGTCTGGACCTTTTCCGTCATCGTGTTCGAACGATCGATGACTTTGCTCATGCGCTCGACAGCGTTCTGTTCCCGCGTCCACAGGGACTCGATACGGGCGTTGGACTTCTCACTGTCCACGGGCGGGGTGGACGGGTCGGCGGTGGGGGCAGCGAAGGCGCTTGTCCACGGGAGTGCGGCGGCTACCAACGCCAGGGTCATGGCAACCAACAGGATATTCTTGAACCAATTTGTTTTCATCGTAAGCCTCCTTTTCAGGTTACGATGTGATTGTAGGTTTGCCCCGTTATGTCAATATGGCAGGTTTGTAAAAAGTCTGTAAATTCAACCCCCTGATTCGCGCTGAGTAGATTCCCCCATTACTAATCCCAACTTACCCTACCCGCTTCACCACCAGCATGGTCAAGTCATCGCCCAGCGGCGTGGACTGGATGAAGTCGTTCAGGGCCTTGTCCACGGCGGCGATCAATTCGTCGCAGGTGGCAGCCTGGTTACCTTGCAGGGCGGCCTCCGCCAGACGCTCCTCGCCGAAGAGGTCGCCATCGGGCGAGAAGGCTTCGGTCAGGCCGTCGGTGTAGAGCAGGAAACTGTCACCCTCCTGGAGTTGGATGACTCGTTCGGACATGACCATCCCTTCCGCCGCGCCGAGGGCGATGCCTGTACGCGTCAGCTTCTGGACCTCGGAGCCGTTCACCCACAGCGGCGGATTATGCCCCGCATTGGCGTAGGTCAGGCCGCCCGAGGCCACGTCCAGCACGGCGTAGACGGCAGTGACAAACATGCCCTGTTGGGTGTCGGGCAGTAGCAGGTTGTTGACGCGGGTCAACGCCTCAGCGGGGGATTCGGTCTCGATGACGGCGGCCCGCACCAGGGTCCGCGTGAGGGCCATGAAGAGCGCGGCAGGTACGCCCTTGTCGGCCACGTCCGCGATGAACAGGCCCAGGCGTCCGTTCGGCAACTCGATCACGTCGTAGAAGTCGCCGCCCACCTGTCGCGCGGTGCGCCAGCGCGCCGAAATCTGCCAGCCCGGGAAGGACGGCAGGGTCGTGGGCAAAAAGGTCTGCTGGATCTGGCGGGCCAATTGCACCTCGGTCTCCAGGCGTTCACGCACCACCATCTCGGCCTGCAGCAGGTCGTTCTGGATGGCCAGCGCAGCCTGCTGGGCGATGCCGTTGATGATCTCCACGCGGCGGGTGCGGAAGCGGCGTCCACCCTCGGCCTCCTCCACCAGCATGACGCCGAACAGGTCATTCTTGATCGAGAGCGGGACGGCCATCAACTGGCGGCCCTCCGAACGCAACTGGGACTCATCCTCCTCGACCTGGGGCTTGATCTTCAACCACTGGCGCGGCTTGGCCTTGGGTTTGAGTGTATGCGTCAGCAGGCGGTTCTGCTCGCAGGCGGCATCCAGCAGGGGGAAATCTCCCAGCGCAAAGGGGCGCTCCCACAAGGCCTCGCGGTCGATCTCGTTCAGGCCATATTCCTGGTCGGGCAGGAAGACCTCTTCTTCGGGGTCCCACAGGTACAGGGCCACGCGCTGAATCCCGACCAGGATCGGCATGATGCGGATGATGGTGCCGAGGATCTCATCCAGGTCACTCAAGCTGACCACAGCCTGCGCCACTTGCAACAGGGCCGCCGAAGCGTAGGCTTGCTCCTGCGCGGAATCGTACAGGCGTGCGTTCTCGATGGCCACCGCGGCGTAACTGGCGAAGGTGGTGGCCATGGCCTGGGCCTCGTGACCGTAGCGTCCCGAGGTGTGATGCGCCAGGGTGAGGAGTCCCAGCGGTTGATCGCCCACGCGCAACGGCGCAACGAGCGAGGAGTAGTTCTCGTCGAAGCCCATCCCGAGACCGGAGGGCAGCATGGGATCGCCCGGCTTGCGGATGACGGGTTCATCGGCGAAGAGGGCGCTGACCAACCCGATGGAGGCGTCTGCCGACTCGAGGCGGGCCTTCTCGATGGCATCCGCATCACCTCCGTGGACGGCCGCCAGGAACAGGCCGTTGTCACCCGCCAGCCAAATGGCGGCCACGTCCACGGGCAGGTTGCGCTCGAGCTCGACCAGGATGGTCTCGAGCACCTGGTCCACGCCCACGTTGGCCGAGACGAGACCCGCCACTTCGCGCAGGCTGTCGGCCACTTGGCGACGCCAGCGCTCAGAGCGGTACAGGTCCGCGTTGCGGATGGCTGAGGCGATTGAGTCGCCCACGGCCTCGAAGATCAGGCGGTCGTCCTCGTTGAAGGCGCCCACCTGGTCGGACTGGATGTCGAGGATGCCGACCACGTGGTTGTCGTAGCGCAGGGGAACGGTCAGCTCGGAGCGGGTGTTCTTGGGCGGCAGGGGAGACGGGGTGTAGCGTGGGTCGGCGGTCACGTCGTTGAGCAGGGTCGTCTCTCCGCTGCGCGCCACCCACGGGATGATCCCGTTCGGCTCATCAAGTCCGATGGCGTATCCCTCCAGCGACTTGGACCGTTTGCCGCTGCCCGCCACATATTCAATCAGGCGGCGGTTGGGATGCACCGTGAAGACCTGCACATGCGGGTACCCAAAGCGGTCATGGATGAGCGAGGCGGCATCGTGCATCAACTCACGCAGGTCCAGCGTGGAGGTCAATCCCTTGCTGACCTCGGCCACCAGGGTCAACTGGTCGGCGCGGCGGCGGAGACCGCTGTACAGGCGCGCGCCCTCCACAGCGCGGACGATCGCGTCGGCCAGGGCGTTGAGGATGAGCAGGTCGTTGGGGTGAAAGGCGTTCAGGTGGTCGCTCTGCACATCGAGCACCCCCAGCACACGCTCTTCGATCTTGAGCGGGATGACCACCTCGGAGCGCGTCTCGGGCAGGCTGTCGATGAAGCGGTAGCGCGGATCCGAGCGCACGTCAGGGGCGGAGACCTGTTCCCCTGACCGGGCAGCGAACCCGACCAACCCCAGGCCGAGTTCGACCTCCTGCGGGAAGGATACCTTCTTGCGTCCCTTGCGCGGAGCCGTGGCGCTCGAGCGGAAGCGCAGAGTCTGCGCCCCCGGCTCGAGGGTGAAAATGGCGACGGAATAAAAATGGAAGGTCTTCTGGATGAGTTCGGTCACGCGGCGCGAGAGTTCATCCACATCGAGCACATTGGCGATCTGGGCGCTGACCTGGCGCACGAGGCTCAATTGTCCCAGGCGGAAGCGTTCGACCTCGACGCGGTGCGCGGCGTACAGTCCCACCGACACAATGCGGGCCAGCCCGTCGAGCAGGGCCAACTCTTCGCGGGCAAAGCGCGGACCCTCGGGGCGGGTCACCTGCAACGCGCCGAGGATCAACCCCTGGTCCTCCAACGGGACGGCGGCCACGGCAGCGGGGGTTTTCTTCGTCCCGCCCTGCGAGTACAGTCGCTTGCGTTGGGTGGCGCGGCGCATGCCCTCATGCGGAGGCTGGTGCGGGAAGAGCCGAGTCTCGTCCCAATCGGGCAGGCGGAAGAGGGTCTCGTGCAGCCACACGTCCGCTTCGCCGGAAACCAGTTGCCGCATGACCGAAAGGATGCGGTCACGCTGGGCGGAAAGCGAACCGGTGCTGACCAGTTGCTCCCCGAGGCTGGCGAGAGTCCGCCAATCCCAGGTTTCGGGATGGGCGGCGCGGGGCGCGGCGCTCATGCGCTTTAGTTTCTCCGTTTGGTCAGGATCAGGCTGTTCCCCCTGGTGGATATTTCGTAGCGAACCTCGTCCATGAGTTTACGCATCAGGTAGATGCCCAGGCCGCCGATCTGGCGGTCGGAGAGGTCGGCTTTGAGATTGGGTGGCTGGACCGAGTCGGGGTCGAAGGGCCTGCCCTGGTCGCGCAGGACGATGGTGAGCAGGTCACCCGTCATGCTGCAGGAAACCTCCAGAAAACCATCCTTCACGCCCGCGTAAGCGTGCTCGATGATATTCGAGGCGGCCTCGTCCGCAGCCAACTGGATCGAGTAAATATCCTTCTCACCAAAGCCGCCCTTGCGGGCTACCCCGGCAACGAAATCACGGATCTCGTCCAGATATTGGAATTGGGCGGGATATTTGACCTTGGGCATCGTTGTAATCAAAAACCGCCTCCAGCAACTGCAGCGGAGGCGGTATCCTTCCTCAAATGTTTGAATCGCGTCCGCGCAGCAGGCTAGAAGTTGCCGACCGCGGCCAGAGGCTCGTCGAAGGTCTTGAACAGTTCGGTGAAGCCCGCCAGTTCGAGGGCCTCCTGGATGCGGGCAGGGACGGACGCCAGGACGACCTCGCCGCGGTTATAACGCTTGCAGGCCCGCTGGGTGGCAAGCAGGGCGCGGAACCCGGCACTGGACATGTACTCCAACTGGCTCATGTCAACCACGATCTTGAAGCGGCCCGACTCGGTAATGGCGTCCAGAGCCTGGCTGAACTGGGGCGCGGTAGCGCTGTCGATGCGGCCTTTCAGCATGAGCATATCGCAGTGCTTGAATTCCTTGGTGCTGATTTCCATAAGAGCATCCTCCGTGTTCAAATTGGCAGTTGCATGAACCAGTGCAAAAATTATATCACGAGACATCCAGAACCCAAACAGGGGAAGTCGAAATCAATATGGCTTTCTCAAAGTCCAACAGCCAGCCACTGATTTCACAGAGTCGCACGTTTTTTTAACCAATCGGTGAAAATCTGTGTCGATCCGTGGCAAAAAATTACTTTGAGAAGACCATATCGAAATCAACGGCGGGACGGAAATGGAATACAATCGGGACATGGACCGCACCCGCAACCTGACCATAGACAGCCTGCGCCTGTTCGCCACGCTGGAAGTCATCGCCCTGCACGTCTCATTCCACAACCTGCCCGACATCGTCAACGTGCTGATCCGCCTGCAGGCGCGCTGGGCCGTGCCGTTCTTCTTCATCGTCAGCGGATACTTCTTCGCCCAGCGTCTGGCCGACCCCAAACGTGCGGACGTGCGTCCCGCGCTCTATCGCCTGATCTGGCTCTTCGTGCTGTGGAGTATCCTGTACATCCCGCTGGTCATCGCCGAGCACGATATCAAGGAAGTCTTCCGCAGGCTGCTCTTCCCCAGTTTCATTTACATCGGCGAGTACTTCCACCTGTGGTTCCCCAGTTCGCTGGTGCTCGGCTTCATCACGCTGTTGTTCCTGTTCCATTACAAACTGGAGAAATGGATTCCCCTGCTCTCGCTGGGTATCCTGACCCAGATCCTGCTGGCAGGCGCGTATAACCAGGCCTTCGACCTCAAATTCCCCTTTGACTTCGTCATCGCCCGACACTGGCTCTCGGTGCCTGCCCTGGCGCTGGGCGTGTGGCTTTTCCGACGCGGACCGTTGAATCGCTGGCTGGCCCTCGGCCTGACGGTGGGCGGGCTGGCCCTGCAAATCTTCGAGACCTGGTTCCTGTATACGCGCTTCGACATCCCCATGACCGAGCATGAGGTGTTGATCGGCACCCTGCCCTTCGCGCTGGGCCTTGCCAGCCTGGGCGTGAGCGGAATCCGCTGGCTGGAGAATCCCACCCTGAGCGCCTGGGGACGGGACTACTCGCTCGGAATCTACCTGGCTCACATGATGGTCATCTTCGCCGTCGGACGGGGAATCCAAGCCCTGGTCCCCGCGCTGGACTCGCTCGCCGTCTGGGATATCCTGTATCCCTTCCTCGTGCTGGCACTCAGCATCGGGCTCTTTGCTGCCCTGCGCAGGAGGTGGCCGTCCGCCTTCAAGTTCCTGATGGGCGACCACATCCCGCCGCGTAGTTGACACGCCCTCTCGATTCGGGTATCCTTGCAACCGTCCGGGCAGGCCCGGCGCGGCAGAGCCTTGCGAACCCCGCCAGGGCCGAGAGGCAGCAACGGTAAGGAAGTGTCTCTGGGTGCCGCCGATCACCTGCTCGGATATTTTTTCACCCCTCCCATGTCCCGCTGGACCCTACCCCTTCTTGCACTTTTCATTGGCATCGCGCTCGGCCTCGTCTATGGCTGGGTCATCTCCCCGGTCCAATACGTGGACACGACGCCCGATACCCTGCGCGCCGACTATCGCGCTGATTATGTATTGATGGTGGCTGAAGCCTACCAAACGGAGCAGGACCCCGCGCTGTCCGCCCGACGGCTGGCCGTGCTGGGCAGCCAGCCCCCCGGGGAAATTGCCTCCCAGGCGCTGGCTGATGCGCGCCAAATTGGCTATTCCGACGCGGACCTGGCCCTGATGCAAAAATTGACCACGGCCATGCAGGCCTGGCAGGGGGCCGCGCCATGAAGCGCTTTCCCTGGCTGGCATTGGTTCTTTTGATCGCAGGCGTGGGGCTGGGGATCGTGTACGCGTGGGTCATCGCCCCCGCCCCCTTCAAGGATACCTCCCCCGACACCCTGCGCACCGACTTCAAGGAAGGTCTGCGTTCGTTGATTGCCGCCGCCTACGCCTCCACCGGTGACCTGGAGCGCGCCCGCGCCCGCCTCGCTTTGTTGGGCGACCCCGACCCGCTGGCGGCGCTCAACGCCCAGGCCCAGCGGATGCTAGCGGCCGGCGCCCCCTTCGACGAGGTGCAACAGGTAGCCCAGCTCGCCGCGGACCTGCAGCAGCCTCCGCCCGCCTCAGCCGAACCCACCCGACCAGCGTTCACTGCCACACCCATCCTGGTGGTGACTCTGCCTGGGGGCGTCATTCCTGAGTCGACCGGGACCGTCATCCCCGACCAGGTCATCGAGCCACCCGCCACCGTCAGCACCCCCACCCCGCGCCCCACGCGCACTCCCACCCCCGAGCCGGGCCGCACCTACGAACTGACCGCGCAGGATACCCTGTGCGAAGCGGGGTTGCAGGAAGGCCTGTTGCAGATCCTCGTGACCGATTCGCGCCGTCGCCCCGCGCCGGGCGTGGAGATCGTCGTCACTTGGGACGGCGGTGAGGAGCATTTCTTCACCGGGCTCAAGCCTGAGTTGGGGAACGGTTATGCCGATTTCGTCATGCAGGCGGGCATCGTGTACACCGTCCGCGTGGGAGCGGGCAGCGCCACCGTCACCAACGTGGCCCCGCCCGGCTGCACCTCCGCGGAAGGTGTCCCCTACATCGGCGTCATCCGCCTGAGCTTCCAACAGCAGTAATCCCACCATATAAAACAAAAAAACCGCAGGCCAGTGGCCTGCGGTTTTGGTTTCCACTAGAAACCCGCCGGGAGGCGGTTCATCCAGTCGTTGCCGAGGATGATCTCGATGTCCACCGTGGACGGGTCCTTCGAGAAGGTGATCTGGCTGTTCGAACTGATCCCGAACACAGTCAGCAGATAGCGCAGCGCGTACAACTTCGGGCCGTAGATCACCACGGCCGAGTTCTGGACGTTCTGGCCAGCGGTCACTTCGGTCACATTCATACCCTGTGTGATCAGGTAATTCGCTGTGCGCTGACCGAGGGTGGCATCCAGCGAACTGTTGACCACGCGCACCCGTGCCCCATCCTGCTGCATGAGCACGGTGGCGTCGCCGGTCGCGCGCGGGCTGGTCGGACCGCCAGAGATGAAGATATCGTCGCGCAGCACACGGATCTTATCGGGCATCGGCTTGAGGATACTGGCATTCTGTCCATCCAGGGTGACGTTGTGCATGGTGGTCATGGTTGTGTCGATGATGCCATGCTTGATGTTCTGAATGGGGATCTGACTCATCAAAACGCCAAGCTTCATCAGGTCGTCGAAAGTCAGATTGGTGCGCAAGCCGGCCGAGGCCTCGGCGTAAATCTTGGGGGCTTTGGACAGCATGGTCGGGAAATTGGCTGGATTAAAGATCTGAGTGTACAGGGCGTAGATCACCTGCTGCTGACGGCCAGCGCGGTCCACGTCGCCGTTGGCGGTGTAACGATTGCGGGCATAGGCCAAGACCTGATATCCCCACAACGTCTGACAGCCAGGCTTGAGGATCTCGGGGCGTTTGTCACCGATGGGGTCGATGCGAATCTTTTCAGGGATGCAGATATACAGGCCGCCCATCGAATCGATGGCTTCCTCAAAAGCGTGGAAATCGATCGAGCCGTAATACTGAACCGGCACCCCGATGACCTGTTCCACGGTTCTCATCGCCAGGCCGGGACCGCCGCCGGGCAATTGCGCGCCTTCGCCGCTGGGATAGGCCGTGTTGATGCGGCTATACCCGAAACCAGGGATGTTCACCCACAGGTCGCGCGGGATGGACAACATGCCTGCCGTCTTGCTTTGCGGGTCGACGGTGAAGAGGATCATCGTGTCGGTGCGCGGCGGGCCGTCATTGGCGAGGTAATCGCGATAGTCCAGGCCGATGAACAGGATATTGATGCGGCTGGCGCCATCCCAAGTGGGTAGTTGAACTTCAGGCGCGGCAGGCATCGGCGTGGGCGGAGCTGCTACGGGCGTGCCCTGCTCATTGACGGCGGGCGTGCCCAGCACGCTCGTCCCTGCATTGGCGCAGGTGGATGGGGAAATACCCGGCAGGTTGGTGATCTCCCAGCAGCGGAAGATGCTGCGCGAGGCCGAGAAGGCCAGCGCCACCAGCACCAGACTGATTCCCCAGAAGATGATCGAACCCAGTTTGGGCCGCTTGCCTTGCGGTAATTTGATTTTCTTGAAGAAGTCGAGAATTTTATTCATAGCTTAGTTTGGTTTCATAAAGATCATATCCAGGCCGAGGCGCTCGAGCCCTTCGCGCGCCCAATGCTGGACCAGGGCCGAGTCTTCGTCGAGGGCTTTCATCATCGCGCGGATGGCGCGGTGGTCTTTCAGTTCGGCCAGCGCGCGCATCGTCAGCACGCGGACGGTTGGCGGAGGGTCCCCTGCCAGGACTTCGAGCAGGGCGGGTGTGCAGGCGGTGCCCAGTTTGACGAGCGCGTTGGCCGCCAGGGCTGCCGTCATCGAGTCGGGGTCGCGCAGGGCGCGGACCAGGCTCGGGATGGCCGCTTCGCTGGGGTGAGCGCCCAGCCCCAGGGCAGCGGCCTGTCGGACCTCGGGGACGGAGTCCTCCAAAAACGGGACCAGGTCCACGGTCCGGGTGCTGGGCAATTCGGCCAGGGTGCGAACGATCCACCAGCGCCCATCGTCGGTCGCCGAGCGGGAGGCCTCCAGCAGGGCGAGCCGGGCCGACTCATCCAGGGCGATCAACCCCGCCACAGATCCCTCCGCGCGGACTTCGTCCCCGCTGAGCAGGTCACCGAGCAGGGACTCGAGGTCGTTCATTACTTGGCGGGCGGCGGGACGGGCAGGCCGCCTTCGGCGGTGCTGACCCACTTATCGCCTTCATCGATCAGCATCACGGGGATGTCGTCGACGATGGGGTATTTGCGGCCGCAGTCCTGGCAGATGAGCCAGGAGTCTTTGTAGAGTTTGAGCATGCCGCCCGTCTCGCGGACGCATTTGGGGCAGCGCAGGATCTCAAGCAGTTCGGTACTGACCATGGTTTCTCCAATCGAGGCAAAATTGTACCATGAGGAGGCGGGGCGCCTTCACAATCGGCGCGGCTAGAAGGAGGGCGGACGGCAAATTTCCTTGCGTTTTGCCATTTTTTCGGGGTCTTCGGTGCCCGGGCCGTACTGACAAACCGCCTGCCAGGGCTGGTAATGGGTTTGGAAATTGTCCTGGAAGTAGACCGCGCCGTCCTTCCAGACTGTGCGGGTCACGTTCACGTCCGCACCGTTGGCGGCCCAGTCCACCTGCTTCATCTGATTCTTGTCGAGGTCGGTGTTCTCCTCGAAGAGCGGATCGGGGGCGGGCACCACGTTCTGCGGGCCGCTGGTCTCCCAGGTCACGGAGCGGCCGTCGGGCGTGGAGTAGATCTTCCAGGTGAGGGTGCGCGCCTCGACGTTGACGTACGTCTCCATCAAGAGCCAATAGGGTGAGTCGTTGGTGAACTTGAAGTCGACCAACGGGAAATACACGGTGGCGTCCAGGCCCGCGAGGTTCGAGTCCACAGAACCGCTGGCAGTCTGTTCATAGTACGAGACGCGGTATGCGTGGGAATAACGCTCGTTGACCGGGAAGCCCGCGAAGAAGACCGTGCGAAACAGGGTGGTGCTGACCTGGCACACGCCGCCGCCCACGCCCTTGATGGTCCGCCCGCCGTAGATGATGAGCGCCTCGGCGAATCCGTTCTCGAGGCTGACGTCACCCAGGGCCTGGCCCATCGAGAACTCCTCGCCCGGGGCGACCAGCACGCCGTGGAAACGTTCCGCGGCAGCCTGGATGTTCTGGATGCGCTCGGCGCTGGAGCCGTAAAAATAGGAAGTGTACTCGGCAATGTTCCGGGTGATTCCGAGCGCCGCAGCCGTGGCGTTGTCGTTGACGGCAGGCTGAGCCTCGACCACCTGCAAGGGGACGGTATGTTCCCCGCGCGCGAGGGCGTTGTTGATGAATCGGATGGACTGGTCGATATCGAGGGTGCGTCCCACCTGCGAAGACTGGATCAACACCAGTTGCGCGCTGGCATCATCGAAATAGAAGCGCGAGTCCTGGGGCTGGCGGTCAACAGAGGGCTGGATGGCGACCAACAGGTCGCGCAGGGCGTTGGGATTCAACCCCACCTGAACCTGGGGCGTGCCGCCGTTATCAGAGACGCGCTGCACCGAGAGCATGTTCGCCAGCACAGCCACGTCATAGGTCCACGGGCCGGCGTCGCCCGATTGGGCGTTGGGGATGACCAGGGTCAGCGGCTGGCTGAGGATCTGGCGGGCGGCATCCGCCTGGGCGGTAACGTCCATGATCGAAGGCTGGTCCTCGCGGACGACGAGTTTCACCTCGCCGTCACGGAAGGATTGCAACTGTCCGCTCAGGAGGAGCAGGGTGGCGTCCAGTTGCAGAGTGCGGCCCGCCTGCCCGGGCGTGGCGACCACGTTGGTACCTTCCAGGTGCAGACTGGCTTCGGCCACGGGCTGGTCGATCTCGGTCGCCAGGGATTGCAGGTAGGTGTAGGCCAGGCGTTGGTCGAAGATGATCACGGGGGCCACGTCCGAGCCAGAGCCCAGCGAGTGGATCTGTCCCGCCAGTGAGCCGAACAGCCCGCCGCTGCGTCCCACCTTGAAGGCGGCCTGGGCGCTGGCCGAGGGATCGAAGACCATGCCCAGTTGGACAGGCGAGGCCACCCAGACCTTGTCCCCATCGCGGAAGACGACCTTGCCCGTGATGGGATAGGATAAGGTCTGGCCGAGTTTCACCGCCGCATCGGACGGCGACATGCCCGAGAGGTCCACACCTGCGACGGAGACGCCCGGGAAGATGCGTCCCGCGTACAACAGTTGGAATCCCAGGGTCCAGACGATGACGACACCGAGGAAAAGAGCCATCCCGCCCGCGAGGGCAGCAATAAATTGCGGCAGGATGGAAGGTTTTTGGGGGATGCGAACCATTGTGGTAGCCATGGGTTGATTATACACACTCCGCTTGGGAATGCCTTAAAGACGGATGAACGTGCGAGTCAGTTCCACAATTTTTTGGACACGGATTACACGGATGGCGCGGATTCGCGGGGATTTTTTATTTTTCTCCTTTGCTTCGCGTTTATGTGCCTTTGCGTTAGAATTTTCTGGTTCTCCCGTGTCTGTCGGGGCGCATCCACAGATTACGCAGATTTCACAGATTTAAAAACAAATTCTGCACAATCTGTGAAATCTGTGGATTGTCTTTGCTTTTTCCTTTTATATACTGGAAAGCCAGCTTTCTTTAGAACAAGCCAGGGATGAGCATGGGCGTCTTCTTCTTATACTCTGCGTAGGCGGGACCGAATTCGCGCAGCAATTTGCGCTCCTCGAAGTAGGCGCCGATCACGATGTAGATCGTCGCCGCCACGTAGAGCGTGAAGGAGTTGACCGAGACGCTAGGCGACAGCCACAGGAAGAGCAATCCCGCCGTGTAGAGCGGATGGCGCATATAGCGGTACAGTCCGCTGACGACCAGCTTCGAGGGCTTTTCCTTCTCCTGAAAGAGCTGACCCAGACCGATGAAGTTAAGCGTGTCGGTTTGCAGCACGCCAACCAGCAGCATCAACACAGACGCGCCCTGGCCCGCCAGCATGAGATACCTCCACGGCGCGGGGACTTCATACAGCGGCTGGTTCGGCAGTGTCCACGCCAGCCACAGGACGGGCGCAAAACTGACCATGGCAAAAGCATTGTAAGCCAGACGGTACAGGCGCATGAATCCGCTCCCCAGCCAGGCGCGGAAGGTGTCCTTGGCGATGTGCGAGGCGAGGACCGAGTGAACGATGCCCCAAACGGCGATGGCGAGGATGATTTTGAGAATGCTCATGAATGCTCCTTTACAGGAATAGGGACGACCCAGGCCGCCGCTGTGTTACGCACACGACAGCGTTATAATTAAATTTGTCGATTTCAACGCATAGGAGGTTCGAATGAATCTGCGTTCCGCTCTTGTTCTTCTGGTCATTCTCGGCTTGCTGGCGGGATGTGTGCCTGTCACGTCAATTCCAACAACGGAGACGGCTACTGCGGCAGCACCCATTACCGCTACGCACATTGCCATCCCAACGCGGCCTGAAACCGCCATCCCAATGTCCCCGTTTCCATCGTCCACGCC
>CAZGFR010000003.1:0-48826 GCA_964524485.1 uncultured Anaerolineaceae bacterium
GTATAATCCGTTAGTTCAACACGAATCAACGGAGAGAAATATGCCCAAAACCCAGAACCGAGCCGTGATGATCTGGCTCTTTCTTTTTGCCTTTTCGGTGGCCTTCCTGGTGGTGTGGGGAGGTTATACCCGCCTGACGCGCTCAGGCCTTTCGATCACCGAGTGGAATCCGATCAGCGGGGCGCTGCCGCCGCTCAGCCAGCAGGCCTGGCAGGATGAGTTCCTCAAATACCAGCAGACGCCCGAGTACATTCAAGTCAACTCGAGCATGACGCTCGACGAATACAAATTCATTTTCTTCATCGAATGGTTCCACCGTTTGCTGGCGCGCCTGATTGGCTTGATCTACGCCATCCCTGTGTTCTTCTTCCTCTTCACCAAACGCATCCCGTGGAAAGAGTTCGGGATATACTTCTTCATGGGGATGCTGTTCATCACGCAAGCCTTTGCGGGATGGTTCATGGTCGCCAGCGGATTGGAGAGCCGCCCCGCGGTGAGTCACTACCTGCTGACGGTCCACCTCTTCCTGGCCCTGACCCTGCTTGGCTCCAGCTTCTGGACGGCGATCGGCCACCTGCGCGGATTCCCGCAAGGCCGCGCGAAATTCTCCCTGCCGTGGAAGCTGGCGGTTGCGTCGCTCGTCCTTCTGCTGATTCAGATCGCCTGGGGCGGGTTTACCGCGGGACTGAAGGCGGGTCACGTCTCCAACACCTGGCCGCTGATGTTCGGTCAGCTCATCCCGAAGGGGCTGCTCAGCGCGGTCCAGCCGTGGGCGCTGAACCTGGTCGAGACGCCGCAGACGGTGGCCTTCGTCCATCGCTGGTTTGCCTTTGCGGTGCTGGTCATGGCGCTGTGGGCTTACTTCGCGGCAGGCAAGGCGCAGGCCGAGGTGCAGAAGTCTGCACTCGTGTTGGTGGGGCTGATTGTCTTGCAGCTTCTGTTTGGTATCAGTGTAGTGCTCTTCAATGTGCAGATAGGCATCGCCCTGTTCCATCAGGCCACGGCCATCCTGCTGTTCCTCTCCACCCTATACTTCATCCACGCCGCGCGGCGGGCGGAAGCGGTCTCTTGAGGTAAACGTTCAGCGGCGGATGGAAATCCGCCGCTTATTTTTTTAGTTGCCTGACCTGCATCCGCTGACGGGGTTGCACACAATGGGCGCCACGGGGCAGGTCAGCGGCGCCGACGGGCTGCGCTGGTACACCTGCGCCTCTCCATGCTCGTCCAACAGGAAGATAACCAACGCATCCATGTAAACGGACCTGGGCGTCGACTCCGCACCCACACAGCCGACCGCGATCACGTCCGCGCCGTTGGGGAAGGTCGAGACCTTGCGGCTGGGCAGGAGCACGCCCAGGTTGTCGGTCGGCATGAGCAGGCGGAAGGCCAGGCGCGGATAGGGCAGGGTGCGATACGGGTAGGCATTGTCGGGTTCGCCCTTGTCCTTGTTGTAATAACGCGGATAGAGGGCGCGCCCATACGACACCATCGCGCTCGGCTGTTTCATGAACTCGTCCAGTTGGGCGGAGGTGAAGCCCGCTTGTTGGAAGAGGCCCGATTCTTCCAATGAGACCAGCGCAGCGGTTCGGTTTTCTTCCGTATATCGAGGCGGAACCAGCGCCTCGGTCCAGGTGGGGCTGAGGCCGATCACCGCGAACAGGCCGAGGATGCCCGCCACCTTCCAGGGCGTGGACGCGGGCCAGCGGAACTCGTCCACGGGCAGGGCGGGCAGGGACTCCTCGACAGGCAGTCCACGGGTGAAGGCGACACGGATCCAGCCCACGATCTCGACCAGGCCGAGCAGGTAATACACCAGCGTGACCCAGTCCACGGGGACGACGTAGCGTCCGCCCGAGGTGCGCCCGAGCGTGTTGGCGAGGTGGTAGGCAAGGAACATCAACAGCGGAACCAGGCCTGCCAGCCGTGTCCGCTTCCAGGCCATGCCCACGCCGAAGGACAGGATGGCAAGTTGCATCAAGAGGAAAGCCGCCTCAGGCGCGGGGAAGGTCCGATCCCAGGCGCGATCCCAGTAGGGGTAGGCATCCTTGAGCAAAGTCCGCAGGTCGTACCATTGGGGTGAGGCGGGCAGGCACAGGAAGGAGGTCAGCAGGTTGTTGGTCATGCCCTGCACGAGGAAGCCAGGTCCGAGCGGGGCGGTCTCGGCACGGAAAGGGACGGGCGACATCAGCGCCGAAGCCACAGGCTTGGACGACTCGGGTTCGCCGAATTGGATTTGGTACCGCACCCGCAGCACGTCGCGGAACTTGAGGTAGTACATCTCCAGGATGGATGTCTCGTTCGAGACGCCCCACGGATACAGGCTGGCGACGAGCATCGCGCCCAGGACGACCGTCAACCCGAAGGCGGTACGGAGTCTGCGCCGATACAGGATCCACAGAAACAGAACGATCGGCCCGAGGGCGAACAGAGCGTTGGTGCGGGTGAGCGAGAGCAGCGCCACGAGTCCGCCCGCCCAGAAGACGTACAATCGATTCTCGGCAGGACGCCTGAGCCACTTGATTGTCAGCCAGGTGAGCAAGGCCATGCCCAACGCGGTGGGGAAGTCGGTGAGCAGTTGCTTGGGGCTGGCCAGGTCGGTGAAGGCGGCGCTGTAAATTCCGTTGACCCCGCGTAGTGCGACCAGAATTGCCAGCCCGAGGCCCAGCGGACGGCCTGAGAGTTCCTTGCCGATCAGATATATAAACATGACGAAGGCGGCCAGCAAGGCGGCTTGCAGGTTCGCCACGTTCACGTAATTCTGCCCTGCCAGCATGTGCAGGAAGACCAGGGCCTGCATGTAGAGCGGACGCTCAAACGGGACATGCCCAAACAGTCCCTCGCCAATCAATAGATACTGGCTACCCATGTCGAATAAAGATGCGTCCGAGAAGGGATAGTATTCGCGGTTGGGGGCGTAGGGACCTGGATTGAAATAGCTGGGCGGAGTCGGTTCGAGGACCCACAACAGGGCGGCCAGAATCCAGATGATAGCGGGCAGCCACAAGTCCAGGCGTTTGAAGCGGGTGAGTTTCGGTTCGGCCCAGGCGAAGGTCAGCGTTGTCAGCAGCGCCAGCAGGATCTGCCATCCCAGCACGGGCACACTTGCCGCGTAGCGGTATTCGGGATACTGGGCAGGCAGCCCTTTGTATGCAGCCCGCAATCCCAACGAGACGACAAGCATTCCGACCATGATGAGCAGCGCGGTCCTGCGCGAACGGAACGCCTGCCCTGCACTCTCAGGCTGGAACTCGAAGCGGGCCAGCAGGGTCAGCAGCAGGAGCAGTCCGCTGAAGAAGACCAGCCAGACGGTAAGCGGGCTGAGCCGCTCGATATAGGCTTGAGCACTTTGAAAGCGATACGCGGGGATACAGGCGAATATTGCGCTGAGTGAAAATAATCCGAGGCTGAACCCGCGCATCCCCCGAGTGGAGAGCAGCATCCAACGCGCCTCAGCCCACGCGGGACTCCGCCAGGCCTGGAGTGCGAAGAGCAGCAGCCCGAGGCCCGCCAGTGTTGCAGCGGAACACACGATCCATGCCTCGGTCGAGAGGCCGCGAAGGAATCCGCGCGCGGGGTCAGAGGCGGCGGACGCCATCACGTATGCGGCGAGCAGCAGCCAGGTCCCCGTCACCAGCCCCGAGAGGGACAGGACGGTATGGGGTCGTTTCCAGGGGGAATTCGCAGCAGGGGAGAGGGTCATGGGTTAGGGCTTTTTGGTCCCGACCACTTTTTCGGGACTGAGCAAAGCGCCGAGCAGGCTGACCCCAAGTTTAACCAGCATGACGAAATAATAAAAGGGATGGAACCAGAACGGATAATCACGTGCAAGATTTTTACGATAGTAAAGATAGTAGGAACGATGCCACTGATAAATGGCAAAGTACGGACGCTTGCGCGAGCCGCCGCGTCCGCCGAGGTGAACCACGCGCGGCTCTGGCACGTAATAGATCTTCCAGCCCGCCTTGCGCGCAGTGAAGCAATAATCGGCATCCTCCTGATAAGCGAAGTAACGCTCGTCGAGCACGCCGATCTGATCGATGACCTCGCGTCGAATCATCATGCACGAACCTGAGACCGCCTTGACCTCGTTGACCACTTCGTTGTCGAGATGGGTCAGCAGGTAGCCCGAGAAGCGCGGGTCCTTGGGGAACAGACGCGACAAACCGAGGAAGTAGGCGAAGACCTCGCCAGGCCGCGCCTCACCGCGCCGGCACTGATATTGAAGCGAGCCGTCGCTGTTGAGCACGCGCGGCGAGGCAATGCCCGCCTGCGGGTTGGCTTCCATGAAATCGCGCAGCAACTCCAGCGCGTTGTTCTCCAGCGTGGCGTCGGGGTTGAGCAGCACGTGATAGCGCGCCTTTTCCACCTTCAGTCCCTGATTGACCGCGCGCCCGTAACCGATGTTCTCGCTGTTGCGGATCAACTGCACTTGCGGGAAGTGCTCTGCGATGGCCTCGGGCGTTCCGTCCTTCGAAGCGTTGTCCACCACCACCACGTGCATGTCGAGGTGCGTTTTTGCAAACAGCGACTCGAGGCATGTCAGGACCTTGTCCCGCCCCTCCAACGTGACGATGCAAACGCTCAGTTCCTTCACGAGACACCTTTGGCCTTGATGTATTTTTGGCGCTCACGGGACGCAAGCAGCGGAGCCAGCCAGTTTCGCTCCATCGCCGCGTGGATGCTGCCCACGTTTCCCGGACCCTGAGCCTGCTTCCGTTTTCGCAGCATGGATGGCAGCCCGCGCAGCGCGTGCCACTTGGCGCGCAGGATCACCCGTCCGCGGCCCTGGGCGGCGAAGTACAGGATGAAGACCAGGTTCATTACGAGATGCAAAGGCAGGTACAGCCAGAAGAGCAGGGCGGGCATGTCCTTGAAGAAGGTCCACACCAGATTGCGATGTCCGTGATAGACGGCGAAGTCGCTGGCCTTGCCCGAACTGGCCGAGCCGATATGATGCACGACCGCCTGGGGGATCAACATGCAGTCCAACCCCCGCAGGCGCAGGCGGAAGCCTAGGTCCACGTCTTCGTGATAGGCGAAGTAATCTTCGTCGAAGCCGCCCACCGCGAGGAAATCCGCGCGCGGGAAGAGCGCCGTCGCGCCGCAGGCGCTGAACACGCGGAAGGGTTCGCTGGCTTCGTAAACGGGATAGTTGTAATGCCTACGCCAGCCGAGGCCGCTGACGTGGTACACGTCGCCTTCGCCGTCGAGCAAATTTGGCAGGTCCGCCTGGATCTGGCGCGAGGCGTACACGCATTGGTTTCCAAACCGGGCAATGGCCTGGGCAAGTGTGCTCAACCAGTCAGGAGCGGGAAAGGCGTCGGTGTTCAGCAGCGCAGCCCAGGGTCCACGGGCAATCTGCACGCCGATATTGTTCGCGGCCGAGAAGCCACGATTCTGCCCCAGTTCCTTGATCTGAAACTTCAAACGGGGATACTTCTCGATGATGCCATCCAACGAACCATCGGTCGAGCCGTTGTCCACGATGACCACTTCGAAGTCGCGGAAAGTCTGTGAATCCAGGCTGTTGAGGCAGCGCGGCAAATAGTCTCCGCTGTTCCACGAAACCAGAACGACCGAGAAAAAAGGTTCGGACATCCGCTAAGTGACCTTCCGATCGAGCCAGATCAGGGCGATAAGCCCAATCAACAGCGCCAGCCCAAAGAGCGCATTTGCCAATAGCGGCGGCTGCGATAAAGCAAGGAAAGCCAGACAGCCCAAGATGATGGCGGCCAGGTGCAGGGTGAAGACCGCGCGCGAGGGTGGAATGCCCAGCTTGACCAGGCGGTGATAGCTGTGATCCAGTCCCGCCTCGTGGACGGCTTTGCCGCGTCTCAGGCGCGAGAAGAAGACCAGCGTGGTATCGAAGATGGGCACGCCCAGCAGCAGGATCGGCACGAACCACGAGGAAGGCTGCGGCAGTCCGGGCGGGGTATAGGCGATTGCTAGGGCCGCCAGCACAAAGCCGAGGAATTGCGCCCCCAGGTCGCCAAGGAAGATTTTTGCGGGATTGAGGTTGTAGAAAATGACGGCGATCGAACCTCCCAACAATACCGCGCTCAGGTAGGCCAGTGCGTCCTGCTTCGCGTCGAGCGTGACCAGCATGAAGAAGGCCGAGGCGATGCCCGCCAGCCCGGGTGCGAGCCCGTCCATGCTGTCGACCAGGTTGAAGGCGTTGGTGATCCCGATCATCCAGAACGCGGTCAACAGCATGTTGGGAATGGGCAAGCCCGTGAAGCGGATGTACACGCCCTGCCAGATCAACACGCCCGTGGCCAGCACCTGTCCCAGCAATTTCCAGCGCGCGGAGAGATGCCTGGCATCATCCCATAGGCCAAAGAGGATAATAATCAACGAAGACAGCAGGATGCCGCGGATCTCCGCGTTGGCGGAGTTGCCGCTCACGAGGATCAAAGCGAACAGCACCACGCTGAGCGCGATTCCCCCCGACTTGGGGATGGGAAACTGATGCACCTTGTGCGGCGCACTGTTGGGACGGTCGATCAACTGAAAGCGGACCGCCAGTTTGGTAGCCGCGGGGACTACTGCCAGGGTGAGCAGGATGGACCAGAGAAGAGGTGGAAAGAGGTCGATGAACATGGCGTTACGGGATTTTTATTTTACCATCACAAAAACTACAACCAAAACCGCCCCTGAAGCCAGGGGCGGTTTCAGAAATTGTTTCTTACTTCAATTTTAGTTCCCAATAGTCATTGCTGGCCAGGGAAGTGATTTCGGCGTTGAGGAAATAGATGCCCATCATGCTGCCATCCTCACGGATGTGGCCGTAGTACCAGCCGCCCAGGGTATATCCGCCGCCTTGTACGAAGCCGGTCTCGGTCCACTTGAGCCAGGTCCCATCCAGGTTGCCGGTGTAGTCGGGATGCTTTCCCCACATGGCCTGTTCGGCCATATCTCCAAAGTCGGTGACAAATTCCCCGCTGACGACCGTGGTGGCGCCTCGGTACTTGTTCGTCCCCATCCAGGCCATTTTTTCCGTGAATTGGGTCCCATTCATCTTTTCGATGATGATGATCGGGATGGTGCCCACGCCGGTCTGGTGATATGCACCGTTCCATTGTTGGGGAGGAACCACCACGGTCGGTGTGACAGTGGGTGGCGCAAGAGTTGGGAGCGGAGTCTCTGTGGGGAGAGGCGTTTCACTGGGAGACAGCGTATCTGGCATGACTTGCTTGGCGGGTGGGTAGTGGGCATGCTCATCGATGATACTGTCATGCAGGCGCTCAACAAGAAAAAGACGACGATAGCGAACAAGACAGGCTTTTTCATTTTTCTCTTCCTCTGTATGGGGTAATGTCAATCTGCGGACGTTTGTCGCCGCAAAGTGCACTCCGTCGATGAGAATCATATCACATTTCATTGAATGGGAATCAAAAATGCCCCTGGAATTTTCAGGGGCATTCGTGGATCTTTGATCTGTTACAGGCCGGCGGCTTTCTTCAACGCCTCAGCCTTGTCGGTGCGTTCCCAGGGGAACTCGATGTCGTCGCGGCCAAAGTGGCCGTAGGCGGCCGTCTTGCGATAGATCGGCTTGCGCAGGCCCAGGTCGCGGATGATGGCGCCGGGGCGCAGGTCGAAGTGCTCGTTGATCAGCGCGGCGATCTTCTCGTCAGCAATCTTGGCGGTGCCGAAGGTCTCCACGTTGACCGAGAGCGGGTGCGCCACGCCGATGGCGTAGGCCACCTGGACCTCGACACGGTCGGCCAGACCGGCGGCCACCACGTTCTTGGCCACGTAGCGCGCAGCATACGCAGCCGAGCGGTCGACCTTCGTCGGGTCCTTGCCCGAGAAGGCGCCGCCGCCATGCCGGCCCATGCCGCCGTAGGTGTCGACGATAATCTTGCGGCCGGTCACGCCCGCATCGCCCATCGGGCCGCCCACCACGAAGCGCCCGGTCGGGTTGACGTAGACCTTGAGGTTCTTATCCACGAGGTTCTCGGGCAGGGTCTTCATGATGAGTTCCTCGGTGATGATCTCGGTAATCTCATTCTGCGAGACATCGGGCGCATGCTGGGTGGAGATGAGCACGGTGTCGATGCGCTTGGGCTGGCCCTTGGAATATTCAATAGTAACCTGGCTCTTGGCGTCCGGGCGCAGCCAGTTGATCGCGCTGCTCTTGCGCAACTCGCTCTGCTTGCGGGTCAGTTTGTGCGCCAGGTAGATGGGCATCGGCATCAGGGTGGGGGTCTCGTTGCAGGCATAACCGAACATCATGCCCTGGTCGCCTGCGCCGATGGATTCGACCTCGGCGTCGGTCATGTGATGGCCGTCGCGGGTCTCGAGCGCCTGGTTGACGCCCATGGCGATGTCGCCCGATTGCTTGGCGATGGCCACCAGCACGCCGCACGAGTTGCCGTCGAAGCCCTTCTCGCTCGAGTCGTAGCCGATCTCGTTGACGACCTTGCGGACGAGTTCGTCGTAATTGAAGACGGCATTGGTCGTGATCTCGCCCAGCAGCATGACGTAACCGGTCTTGGTGGCGGTTTCGCAGGCCACACGCGAGCGGGGATCCTGTTCGAGACAGGCGTCCAGCACGGCGTCCGAGATCTGGTCGCATATCTTGTCGGGGTGGCCTTCCGTCACAGACTCTGACGTGAACATCAGGCTGGGCGAAGTCATGAAGGTATTGCTCATTGTTCTTGTGTCTCCTTTGAAAAGAAATTGCCCTTTCACGTGCTGAAAGGGCAATCATGCATAACGCGTCGCTACCCTCTCATCTCCCAGAACATCCATCTGTCGGAATTGGCACCGTGTTCGGCTTTCGCCGACCGGTTGTCGAGGCATCGCAGGGCCGGTCCCTCCGCCTCTCTGGATAAGAGCGCCGTATCAGGGCTATTGATTTGACTTGTGCGTTATACCACAGCAGCGGGCGAAGGTCAAATAAAAAGAAGCCGCCAGAGGAGTCTGGCGGCTGAAAGGTGATTTCGTTATCGTGTGGACTTAGTCCGAGGCGCAGCGGAAGCCGATCTTGGGGGAGAACTCGCCCAGGTAGTCTTCCGAATACTTGTCGGTGGCGTTGACGTTCGAGCCGCGAACCGATGCGCGGTTCGACAGGCGGATGTCCACGAAGGCATCCTGGAAGGTACCGCCGCGCACCACGCGCTGGAAGTAGGTGCTGCGCGCACCGGGGCCGGGCGGATTCATGGTCACGTTCTGGGCATAGTAATTGCCATCATAGAAGTCGTGCACCCATTCCGCCACATTGCCAGCCAGGTCGAGCACGCCGAAGGGGCTGGCGCCGGCCGGGAAGCTGCCCACACGGGTGGTGTCGTTGCCCGCGTAGTAGTTGAAGTTGCCGCGCGAGGAGTCGGGCGCATCATCGCCCCACGGGTAGGTGCGGAAGTCGTTGCCGCGGGCGGCGCGTTCCCACTCGGCCTCGGTCGGCAGGCGGCGTCCCGCCCAGGTGCAGTAGGCGTCGGCCTGTTGCCAGGTGACGTACACCACGGGATAGTCGTTGTACTCAGGGTTGTTGAAATAGGAGTCGCGGGTCTCGGACTTGAAGGACTGGGGCGGGTCGCAGACGCCGGCCTGCACGCACAGCATGAACATGGCATTGGTCACTTCCAGCTTGTCGATCCAGAAGGCCTTCATGGTCACATTGTGGGTGGGTTGCTCGTCGCTGGAAGCCGCCGGGTCAAGACCGCCCATGCGGAAGGTCCCTGCAGGGACGTACGCTTCCTGCATGCCGTCGGCTTGTGAAACGCGCGTCTGACCGGCTTCGCCACCGTTCACCACCTCGGCGGTCGCGTTGACCGGGGCGGGGGTATTGGTCGGGAATGCAGTGGGCAGAGCCATGGCCGTCGGTTGGGCCTGTCCGCCCATTTGGCAGGCCGAGAGGACCAGAGCCAGGGCCGCCAGAATCGGGAATACTTTTTTCATCGTGCCTCCTTTTGAAATCTACTGCCAGTATACAAACCTGGGACTTTTTTCCTAATCCCCCAAAAGTAATAGAAAAGTGAAAAAATATTACTTTCTGAGACCGTATGCCTTATAATCAGTTTACAAGTTTGAAAAGACGCCTAAAATTTGCTTTCAGGAACAAAAATGCAACCTTTTTCCCCTGCCGACGCCCCCAATGCCATGCGAGTCTTTGTGGTCTGTGACCAGGATGCCACCGCACCCATCTGGGGTTACATCATCCGTCAGAAGGGGCTGGTCGCCATCCTCGAAACCTCCATTCAGCGCGCGATGGAGCGCTCGGTGGAGGAGATTCCCGACCTGATCGTGATCGACGTCAACGCCTCACACGCCCAGCGCATGGAGTTGTGCCGCCAGTTCCGCTCCCTGAGCAACAGCCCCATCCTGCTCTTCCTGCCCTCGAACAACGAACTCGAAATTGTGGAGGCCTACCAGAACGGCGTGGACGAGTGTGTGGTCAAGCCCATCAGCCCCGCCATCTTCCTGGCCAAGATCATGGCCTGGTCGAAGCGCAGTTGGACCGAGCCGATGACGCCGCGCAACGCGGGCCGCCTGCGCCTCGACCCGTCGCACCGCTCCGCGACAGGCGCGGACGGTCAGGAGGTCAAGCTGACCAACCTCGAGTTCCGCCTGCTGCACCTGCTGATGAGCCGCCCGGGTTATGTCTTCCCCGCCGAGGAGATCATCCAGACCGTGTGGGGCGCGGAGGGCGACGTGGTGCTGCTCAAGAATGTGGTCTATCGCCTGCGCAAGAAACTGGAAGAGGAGGCGGGCGAGAAGCGCGTCATCCAGACCTGGCCTGGCGGATATAGCTTCGTAGAGGATTAAACGAACCGCCCGCAGTTCGAACTGCGGGCGGTTTTTTTCTGGACCGTGCGCCTGAGTCCGTTTACTGGCTGGATGCGCAGCGAAAGCCGATCTTCGACGAACTGCGCCCGTACAGGTCGGGGCTGTCGTAGGCGGCGTCGGGGTTGGGACCCATCTCGCTGCCGCGATTGGCCACGCGGATGTTGACCCAGGCGTCCTGATATGTGCCGCCGCGGATGACGCGCAGGATCAAGCGCCTGGCCTGCTCGGGCCCCGTCGGGTTGGCGCTGGGGGAGTTCTGATAATAATCTGCGCGGTAGAAATCCTGAACCCACTCGGCCACGTTGCCCGCCATGTCCATCGCGCCGAAGGGACTGGCTCCCAGCGGATACGAACCCACGCGGCTGGTATCTCGGATGAAGTTGTTATAGTTGGCATACAGGGCGGTGGGCGGTTCCTCGCCCCACGGATAAGTGCGCATATCGTCGCCGCGCGCGGCGCGTTCCCACTCGGCCTCGGTGGGCAGGCGGCGGCCCGCCCAGGTGCAATAGGTTTGGGCGTCCGTCCACGTGACGGTGGTGACGGGGTAATCCTGGAATTCGGGATTACCAAAGTATTCAGGCCGCTGGTTGGAATAAGGCTTCTGCGGCGGGTTGCAAATCCCTGCCTGGACGCACAGGCCGTACATGCCGTTGGTCACTTCGAATTGGTCGATCCAAAACTCATTCAGTGTGACGTCATGTGCGGGCAGTTCATCATCCTCGGCATGGATGTCGTATCCGCCCATGTGCAGGGTGCCCGCGGGGACGAACACCTGCGGCATGTTGTCTGCGGGGGAGATGCGGGCGGCATAGCCCGCAGGGGTGGGGGAGATGGGCGGCGCGGGGAAGGTAGCCGTCGGAATCCCTTCGGGCGTGGACGTGGCTTCGATAACGGGAACAGGCGTGGCCGTCGACGGGTCGGCGGGGGCCGAAGCGGACGGGGCAACGGTGGCAGGAGTCGTGCAGGCGGTCAGCGCAAGCAGGGACAGGATCAGAATCTTCTTGAGCATTTACGGGCCTGTGAGGAATTTGAGTGCATATTGGGCATCGACGTAGCCCGGGCGGATTTCGAGGGCTTTGTTCCAGGCGGCTTGTGCGCCTTTGAAATCATTCTTGCGGTAGAGCGCCCAGCCGTACCACAGCCAGGTTTCTTCGGACATGTCGGTTACGCCGCGCGCGTACTCGGTGAGGGCCAGCAGGTCGTCGTTGCGGTTGGATTGGAAGTAGGCGATGAACGGGCCGAACTGATAGCGAAACATGCGCAGCGGCAGGCCGATCTCGCGCGACTTGTCGTAGGCATTGGCGGCATCGTCATATTTCTCGAAATACACCAGGTTGCTGCCAAGGTTGAACCAGGCGAAGGAGTCTTGCGGGTCCGCTTCGGTCTCGGCCTGGGCCAGTTCGAGCGCGTGCTGACGGTTGGCGTTGGCATCCCAATCCGTGCCAAGGATGGAGCTGAGTTCGGATTCTTCTTGCGCGACGTAAAAGACCATGTAGAGATTGTTGAAGGCTTTCCAGTCGCTTTCGAGCTGCGAGTAGGCAACGGTCAGATTCGCGCCGTGATAGGAGTCCTGCACGGTGAAGGTTTGCGTCGCGTCGTCATAGCCTGTGAGGAGCAGGTAGTGCGCCGCCCACAGATCGTCGTTGGGTCCGAGCGCGTCGTTCGGGTCGAGCTTGGTGACGCTTTCCACGATGACGGGGTAATTGGCGGCCAGCAGTCGTTTGAGTAGCAGGAGGTCACCTGCCACGCGATACTCCACGTTGAGCCAGCCCGCGTTGTTGCGCACGTACCAGGCCAGTTCCTCGGGGTTGACGTTACGGTCTTGCAGCACGGGTTTGATCTGCGCGGCGATGTCGGCCTGGGTGCCTGTCCAGCCGTACATGTGCAGCGCCATCGAGAGCGTGGCGGGACCGCAGTTGTTGGGCGTCTGCTGTTCCCAGGCGGGCGGCGTAAGCTGGACCTGGGCGGGCAGCGGCGCGAATGTGGCGGTGGGGGAGGCAAGACTCGTCGGCGTGAGAACAGGCTCGGGCGTGGAGGTGGGGGTCCCGGTTGGCAGATTGGCTGGCGCTGTAGAGGTCGGTAGCGCCGTAGGCACGGGACCAGGCGGGTTGAGCACGTTCTTCACGTACAATCCGAACTTTTCCGTCCGCCAATCGACTGCGCTTTTTACTTTGGGGATTTGGTAGACCAGCACTGCCAATAGAAGAAATCCCGCCAGCGCCAGGGCGATCGTCCGTACTTTTTTCGACATGCGGGCGAGTCTACCATGCCTTGCTGAGAAGCGACTAAGGAATGGGATGAAAATGGAGCGCAGACCTTAGTCTGCCCGAAATAGCGGACTGAAGTCCGCGCTCCGCGAGGAAGAGAAGGTTCAACACAAAAGCGCCAGGGCGCAAAGATTTGAAGTTTTCCTTGCAGTCCCGCGCTTTTGCGTTAAAAAATACGGAGAATCAATGCCTCTGTGTTTCAATACAGGGATGATCTTGGGTTAGAAGGCCTGACGAATAATGATCTGGAAGACAACAGCCAGGCAACTGAACGCACAACAGCATAACAAGATGGCCGCGATGACGACGGTCCAGACGGCGTTTTCGATCTTGTCGCCGATGTTCCAGCCGATGCGGTGGGCGATCTGACGGACATACGGTTCGAGGAAATTCATGGGGCAACTCCGTGTTTGAGATGCGCCATCTTACCGCCGCACGGCTCGCCCCCGAATCCCATCTTGGTCCTAGGACTGGACCTTCTCTGCCTCCCAGGCGCGCACTTGCGCCAGCAACTCACTCAGCGGGCTCAAATCCGCTATGGGCATAGCGAGATGCTTTTCAGGCGTCTGTCGGTACTGAAAGACGCGCGCGCCTGCCTGCACCGGGCTGGCGCGGCGTCGGAAGTCGCTGCGCGCCACGTATCCCGCCAGCACGATCTCCATGCCGTACACCCACAGGTTGCCCCACTCGTGCCAGTGGATGATGTGCGTCTCCCTACGGCGCGGGCTGTGGATTCCCAGCCGCCCCTCGATCAATTTGGGGATGTGGACGGAGGTCAGCGCGAAGAACGGTTCCCGCACCAGGACGCGCATGCGGGGTGGCAGTTCCACCTTGCACGACAAAAACTCCCGACCCTCGGCCTGCCCCGTCAACTCGACAGTCAGCGCCTCGTCTGATTCGGATTTCAACGTAAGCGGCCCCAGCGGAGTCCACGCCTGCGGCCTGGCCCACGCCTCAGGCAGGGCGTGCAGAAAGTAGGTGGGCTGACCCGCCTCCTGCGCCTTCTTCAACTCTTCGAGCGAGGACGCAGTCAGCCCTGCCAGGAACGCAAAGAGATACAGGTCGTGGTCGCTGAAGCCTTCCGCCGCATGATAGTCGGATGGGACCAGCGCAGGCGCGCGCAGCAGTACACCGGGCGCCTTGCGCATGTCCACGATCTGGGCGCGGTCCTTGATCAGGAAGGAATGCAGGTCACAGCGGCGGCCGCCGAGCACCACGTCGTAGCGGTCGGGTGAGGTGAACGGAAGCGCGCCGCGCACATCGTACGGGATGTCCTGTTCGCTGAGGTAGCGGCGGAAGGCCAGTTCCACCGCCGCGCCCGCCACCCGTCGGCGCAGCAGATCGAAGGGCGGACCCTCCGTCTGCGGAAGATGAGGCAGCGAGCGGATGGTGTGGGCGATGCCTCCTTCCGTCAGGTCGGGGGTGAAGGGCAGACGCAGCAGGTCGGAGGGAGTCAGCATGAGGTCGAAGGATCAGGGTTGATGGGTGGGAAGACGCTTCCTGAGGAACCATCCGAACAAGACAAAGGCCAGCATCTCCAGGATGCGCCAAAAGGTGACGATGGTGACTTGCCCATTATATCCCCCGTAGAAATCGCGGTAGACTTCCATGCTGTCCATCGGGATGGGCAACCACAATAAGTTGAAGAACGCCGTGGCGGCCAGCATGAAGGCCAATGCCAGGTTGTGAGTCTTGTCGGCCAGGCCTCCGAGCAGGACGATCTGCGGGACGAAGAGAAAGGTGGTGAAGCGCGGAAAGTCGGTGCCGCCGAAGAAACTGAGCAGCAGCACCAGCCCAGTATACAGGATTAAGAAACGTCTCCACTCTTCGGACAGGGCGTGGAAGGTGGATCGAATCTGCGGAACCGAGGCGACGATCCACAAGGGCAGCAGGTAGGACAACAGCGTGTATATGAAGTTGATATCGTGCGTGATGATGAAGGGAGCCAGCACCCCGCGCAGGATGCCATCGGGGGTGAGGCTGACGAACTGGAAGTCGGCTTCGATGGGCAGGATCAAGCGCGGCAGGCCGAGGGCCAGGGCCAGGCCAAGGATGGAGAGTCCCATCTGTGCGTAGAATTTGCGGCGGTCGGGCTCGGTCCGCGCGAAGGAGAAGAGGTAGGCAATCAACGGGATGATCGTGAACTCGCGGAACTGGGACGCGATCAGCGTGACGATCAGCAGCGGCGCGAACCTGCGTTGGGCTGCCAGCCAGGTTGCCAGCAGGATAAAGACATAAGCCAGGTGGTCGGGACGAAAGACGTCGAACAGCAGGAATTTGACGTGGAAGAGGGAGAGTCCCGTCACCAGCATCGTGACCCAGGCGGCTTTGCGCGAAGCTGTCAGCCAGCCTGTGAAGGCAAAGATCCCCGTCAACTGAAGGAAGGCTCCAAGGTAGGCGATGACAGTGAACCCGCCCTCGATGGACAGGCCCAGCCCCGTCAGCATGCGCACCAGCAGGGGTGTGGCGTAACGGTATACGAAGGGACTCGCCAGCAGCGGCGTGTCGAGACCGTCCTGCGCCATGGCGATATAGTAGCGGAAGTCCCATTGGAAGCGGGTCACGTCGACGTGATTGGTCAGCAGGTCAAGCAGGCCGATCAAAATAACGGACAGAATCCCCGCCAGGAGATAATCGTTTCTTTGCGGAAAGGTTTTTTCAGTCTTCGCGGTCATGGGACGATTCTTTTTGGGTATCTCCACCTGACTTCGCCTCGCTCTTTTTCAAGTTGCGCACTGCATAATATAAAATGACGAGGGCCAGCCCAACCACCAGGCTGATGTATATTTCCAGCCCGGAGCGCATCACAATCGCTTGATACAAAATGTAAGCGAACGCAATCAAAAGTATCCCAATGAAAATCCAACCTATGATGGGGGATTCTTTCCCCCAGCGTGTATAGACTCTTTTGTACTTCCACTTCGGCTCGTATCGAACCGAGTGGCCATGCCCGCCGCGGCTGTGCCATTGGAGGTGAGACAGATAATCTTCCGCGTCAGATGGATCGTTGCCTTTGGACATGGCCATGATTATAAATCCCGAATGTGGGGCAAAAACGCCCCCCTTACTTATTTACCATCTCTTGTCACGGCAGCGGCGTGCGTGTGGGCAGACTGTAATTCACGTCCTGGATGATCAGGTCGGTGAAGTTGACCGTGACGGGCGTGTCGCCCGACGAACTCGCGAACAGTCCGATGGTGCCGTTGCCGAAGCTGGCGTCATTGACCGCGAACTGGAAGCGGCCATTCAGGAACAGGCGCAGTTCCGTGCCGACGGCCCACACGCCGATGCGCACCTCGCCCGGCGCGCCGATGGGTGCGTCGCCGCTGGGGGTGGGTTCCTGTAAGACCTGTCGGTTGTTGAAGCGCACCCGTTCCGCGCCGACCATGCCATTGCAGGTCAACGAGAAGCGATAATACGCCACCGCGTTGGCGCGGACCAGCACCCCGTACGAGTCATCGCCGCGACACAGGCTGGGGCGGGCGGTGACCTCGGCGTAGAAGCTGCCCACGTCGAGGTAGCGGCGCAGGCTGAAGATGTAGTTCTTCGAGGCGGCGGCCAGCGACAGACGGTTGTTTTCCACGCTGGCCGAGCCCTGGTCGGACGAGGCCGTGTCCCACAGGGCGGCGTCGGTGAACGAGTCGCGGACGGCGGTGTCGCCCAGGCCGGGCCGCATCTCGGGGGTGGGCGTGAAGGTGGAAAAGGTCTGGGGTGGGGAGGTGGGCGAGGGCGGGAACCAGACGCGGGTGGGGGTCTGGACGGGGGTGTCGGTGACCGTCGGCGGCGGGACCTCCACGATGGGCGCTTCCAGCACCGAACAGGCGGAGAGCAGTCCGCCGAGAAGCAAGAGAAGGTGAAAATGCCGTTTGAAAATCATGTCGCTTTGGTGACAATTTACGCGGGGATGGGATGGCAAGGTATTGTACAATAAAGTCGCTCGTCATTCCAGCAGACTGAAGGAGGCACAATGAGTGAAAAACTCGTGCTGATTACCGGAGCTTGTGGTGAGATCGGACAGGCGCTGGTGCAAAACCTGGCGGAGCGAGGCGGCTTCCGCATCGTGACCTCAGACCTGGCGCCCCTGCCCGACTCGATCCGCAAGATGGCGTCTGAGCATGTGCAGGGGGATTTGGTTTATAAGGTAAAGACCTTTTACGACTATGATTTCGAGGTGATCTTCCACCTGGCAGCTTCGCTCTCGTCGAAGGCCGAGGTGGCCACGGAAGAGGCGCACCGCATCAACGTGGAAGGCACGATGCAGTTGCTGATGCTGGCAGCCTATCGCTCGGAGAAATACAAGAAGGAAGTCAAGTTCCTGTTCCCGAGCTCCATCGCCGCCTATGGCATGAGTGACCTGGCTGCCAAGATCGCAGCGGGCCGCGTGAAGGAGGACGAGCACAACACGCCGCACACGATGTACGGATGTAACAAACTCTATTGCGAGAAACTGGGGATGTATTACAGCCGTTACTTCGGTCAAAAACACCTGGATGACAATCCGCCCTCCATGCTGGACTTTCGCGCCATCCGTTTCCCGGGCCTGATCTCCGCTTTTACCCTGCCCAGCGGCGGGACCAGCGACTACGGCCCCGAGATGCTGCATGCCGCCGCCCAGGGCAAATCCTACGCCTGCTTCGTGCGCGAGGACACCAGGATCTCGTTCATGGCCATGCCCGACGCGATCAAGTCGCTGATGGTGCTGACCGAGACCCCGCGCGAGAAGCTCTCGCATACAGTCTACAACATTGCCGCCTTCGCGCTAACCGCGGGCGAGTTCCGCGACCGCGCTGTGAAGGCCTTCCCTGGCTCAGACATCACCTTCGCGCCCAACCCGCGTCGACAGGGCATCGTCGACTCGTGGCCCGAGGACGTGGACGACTCCCTGGCCCGCGCCGAGTGGGGTTGGAAGCCCGACTACGACGCCGACGCCTTCTTCGATGATTATTTCCTGCCCGAGATCCGCAAACGATATGGGAAGTAAAGGATAAAAGAGGAAAGATGAAAGCGGAAGAGGCCGCCCAATGGGTGGCCTCTTTTTGTCAGGTGGCTTTTGCTTGCCTGGTTCGATAACGGAGGAAAACCGCGCCATTGTTAAAGCGGCGTTCCTCCAAAAGCTCAAGCTCCAGGCGAACGTTGTCAGGCAGGGCTGATTTGCCGCCTCCTACGATGACAGGGAGGACGAACAGAAGACACTCATCGATCAACCCTGCTTGAAAGGCATGGGCAGCAAGCTCGGGGCCGTCGATCAGAATGTCATGTTCAACGGCTTCTTTAAGCTGTCGAATGGCTTTCGGCTCGAACGTTCGCTCAATCTGTGTTTTGCGAGTGGGGACCGTCTCCAATGTCCTGGAGTACACGATTTTGTCCGCTGCTTGCCAGGTCTCGGCGAAGTCGCGCCAGAGTGGGGATTCTGCCGCCAGCCTGGGATCCGTTTCCCACACCATCATGGACTCATACATTCGCCGTCCATAAAGATGAGTGGGCGTTCCCTTTATGATGCTCGTAATAAATGTGAATACATCCTCACTTGGGTCTGTCCAATCAAACTTGCCATCTCTGTCCTCGGTATATCCGTCGAGTGACATGTTTGCTATGTAGATCAAGCGAGCCATACGAACCTCCATCCGCAAGCGAATTGGTTATTCACTGGAACCACTAAAAAGCATTAAGCCTTATGACCAGGTCGCCACGGCTCGTCCGTGTGCGTAAGCCAGACCAGCTCGGGGTCAAGCGCGCGCACCTGCAACTGACCTTCGGTGTGCGGCTCGTCGAGCTCGCCGAACCAGACCGCCACGTCGCCGCCGACGATAAGCGGACGCCCGCCCGTCTCGACGACGACCATCTGCATCCCGCGTGTATGGCCCGGTGCGGGGACGAGTCGCAGCCCGGGTAGCAGTTCGAACTCGCCATCGACTGTTATGTATTGCACTCCGGGCGCATCGACCCACTCGCGGATCGTGTAATCTTCCTGACTGCGCGCATCGTCGAGTTCCAGACGCTGGACGTAGATCGGCTTGCCGCTAAAGAGATGGTTGCCGCCACAGTGATCGAAGTGCAGGTGGGTGTTGATGACAATGTCAATGCTGGCAAGGTCGAAGTCCTGCTTGTTCAGTGGAAGCAGGCGGGGATCCATATCAGCCACTGCCGGGTGCAGTTCCGTCATGCCCGTATCGACCAGCACACGCGCATCGGGGTGATCGATGATGTGCACGTAGACTGGCATCCGCTCGTCCTCGGCGAGCAGATCGGCCACGCGGACTGCTGTGATGGTGATTTCCTTTTTCATGGGTAATCTCCTTTATAGATAATAGAACGTATTTTCTATTTCGTCAAGGCGGGAAAACTACTGTTTTCGAACTCAAGCTGCGCAAGTGGGACTGGAAACCCGATTACGACGCGGACGCGTTCTTCGATCAGTATTTCCTGCCTGAGGTTCGGAAACGTTACGGGAAGTAGGGAGTGGGAAGATAGAAGAAAGAGGCCGCCAGTCGGCGGCCTCTTCTTTATGATGTGCCCGTCTGGTTGCTCTTATCCCACCGCTTTCTTCACCAGTTTGCTGATTTGGGCCTCTTCGGCGGCGGTCAACTTCACGAGCGCGAAAGAGGCAGGCCACATGTTACCGTCGTCGAGTTTTGCATCGGGCTGGAAGCCGAAGGTCGCGTACCTCACGTTGAACTTGCCCGCGTCCTGAAAAAAGCAGATAACCTTGCCATCCTTGTCGGCATAGGCGGGCATTCCGTACCAGGTCTTCGGCATGAGGGACGGCGCGGCAGCCGTGACGATCTCATGGATGCGCTTCGCCATCGAACGGTCGGGTTCTTTCATCTTTGCGATGGCTGCCAGCACGGCGCTTTCTCCAGCCGCCCTGTCTTTGCTGGCGCGTTCTTCCGCCTTCAACTCTTTGGCGCGCTCCTTCATCGCGGCTTTTTCTTCATCGGTAAATCCCGCGGACTTCGTGGTTTCCTTCTTCGGGCTCATGGGTATCTCCTTGCCTAAGTTGGGTCGTTTCGATGCCTTGCGTCAAAACGGATTTAGTTATATAATAAAGATACTTCATAATAAAGATAATGTCAAGGGTATCCAAATGACTATACCGACGAAAACAAACCTGAAGAAACGAGCCCTGATGGCGGTCAGGGAGTATGGCGTTCATTTGACGCTCTTCCGAAATGCCATGAGCGAATGGGCGGGACTCAATCCCACCGACATGGAATGCTTGAGGCTTCTCTTCGCCAAGGGATTGGCCACCCCCTCCGAACTGGCCCGCCACACGGGACTCACGTCTGGCGCGACGACCGCCATGCTGGACCGGCTCGAAGGGGCAGGCCTGATCGAGCGGCGACCCAATCCCGATGACCGCCGCGGGACGCTGGTCACGCCTGCGGAGTCGGCCGCCGAGAAAGCCGCGTCCTGGTTTGAGTCGGCCAGGACCGCGCAGGACGAATTGATCTCCAGCTATTCGGAAAGCGAACTGGAGATCATTGCGGATGTATTTGAACGATTTACAAAATTATGGGATCAGGAACGCGAGAAGCTGCGCGGGGATTCGTAGCGGCAATCTGTTACATCTATGTTAAGTATTGATGCTCCAAAGATAGAGTTTGCCATCCTTATCATTGAACATGCCGAAGATGAAATTTTCAGAGCGCCGCTCGTAAAATGGTTTCGAAGTATCGTAGATCTGTTCGCCTTTTCTCTTGTTGTACTCTTCTTGATAGTCTATGAAAAAATAATACCCAGTCGATGTGGTGATCGGAATCGTCTCTTCGATGCCAAATGACGGTTGAAACTCATCCTCGTGCCCCTCGAATTCCTGCGGAAGGGGCAGGGGTTTCCAAACGGGGGAGGTCTCTAAAGTTTTTTGAACTCGGCGATCTTTTCAGGAGGGATCTGAAGGATCATGAATGTGTACCCATCTGAGGCTCCGCCTGGGATGGGCAGACCTGGTCCAGTATCATGGTTGGTCAAAACGGTCGTCCCCCGGGGGAGCTCGACATCCAACATTGAACTTGCAAGCTTGAGCGGATTTTCTGGAATGGCAGCCGAGATCAGACAGACTGCAATACAAACAAAAGGAAGCATAACCACAGTCCATGCGATGGTTGGGAGAATATATTTCTTGACTTTTTTCATTTATCTTTTTCCACTAACCATTTTCTTACAAACTCAAAAATTTTTAAACGATATTCATCTTTAGGAATTACACCATTCCCTGTTGGCGAGTTGCCCTCCCAGAGAAAACACCAGGCCCGTAAATCCTCTGGGTGCCCTAGTGGACTTACAACCTCCCGATGAATTCGTTCAATGCCAACCTCAGGATCGATGTCCCCTTTTTCAATTTGTGTAGCAAGTGTTACAAGGTGAGTTCGAAGTATTACTTCGTCACTTGGAATGATCCAGCTCAACTCAGTAATAACCTTAATAAAAAATTTTTCCGCTTCCCATTTTGAAAAGTTCTTGTCGATATCTAGACTGGAAAGAATTAGTAAGCTTGGAGAATTAAACCCTTCGGCCAATGCTTGTACTGCCCAATCAACGTAATCTTGGCCACACACTGATCCATTAACCTTCTTGGCAAGTAGGGCGATGCTATCACGCGGCCACTCTTTTTTGTCTTTCATGGAAACTCCGAAAATAACTCGTTATTGTGGTATCCGCACACCACTCATCCCCACGCCTTACTGACAAAACAGGCCAGTTGATTCATGCCCTGCTCGATCGGCTCAGTGAGGATGAACTCATGTTTAGTGTGGGCACCGCCGCCCGTGGTCACGCCCAGCACCACAGCGGGGATGCCCTGGCTGAGCGGGATGTTCGCATCGGTGGAGCCCGAGGTCAGGTTGCTGCCGAGGCCCTGCTGTTCCAGGCAACGCAGCCCGAGTTGAACTAGTGGGTGTCGAATGGCGATCTCCCCGGCGGGCCGCTGTCCGATCAGGATGGCTTCCACGCTCACGCCCGGGCGGTTGGCCGCCGTGATCAACTTCTCGGCCTGCTCGGTCAGCACGGCCAATGTGTCGGCGTTCTCCGAACGCAGGTCCAGTTCGAACCAGGCCTCCGCCGCAAGGGTGTTGACCGTCGTCCCGCCCGCGATCACACCCACGTTCAGGGTGGTGCGGGGGGTGACGGGCACGCGCAGCGCGGCGATCTGCGTCACCAAGCGCGCCAATTCATGGATGGCCGAGGGCTGTCCGAAATCGGACCACGAGTGCCCGCCCGCCGTCCGCGCGGTGACGCGATAGCGCCGCACACCGATGGCGCGGTGATAGACATGCCCCAGCGCGAGTCCCTCCACGATCAGGTAGCCCTGCACCTGCGCGCCAAACCGCTCCACCACCGCCCGCATCCCGCGCAGGTCGCCGAGACCCTCCTCGCCCACGTCCGCCACCAGCCACAGGTCGCCGCCCAGTTCGATGTTCCGCTGGCGGACCAGACGGGCGAGTTCGATCAGCGCCGCCACGCCGATGGAGTTATCTCCCAGGCCCGGGCCGTAGATCCGATCCCCTTCTTCGCGGACCTCGAGGCTGGTCCCGTTTGGAAAGACCGTATCCAGGTGAGCGACCGCCACCAGCGGCGCGCCCGAGCCGTTCCCCGCCAATCGGCCGTAGACGTTGCCCAGTTCATCTTTCGAGACGTCCAGCGGCCCCTCCTCGATGAACTTGGACTGCACGAAGTCGGCGCGGGCGCCCTCCTCGAAGGTCGGCGCAGGGATCTGTTGAATGGCAATGGCGAGGTCGAGCAAGTGCGCGCGCATTTACACCTCCCTGACCATTTCGCGCAAGGCTTGCAGGCGCGCTTCGGTCAGCCCAGGCAACACGTCCATTGGGTAGAACGGACCGCTGCCCTCCAGTTTGAGCGAAGCGGAGATGCTCCCGTGAAGGACCGCTTCGAGCGGATGGAACGTCTTTTGATAACCCGCCAGACATCCGCCGCAGAAAGCGCTGCCCACGCCGGTTGGGTCGGCCAGACGGGCGGGGTAGGCGGGCACTTCCCAGCGGTGTCGGCCCGCCACATCGTACACCAGTTGACCATACGTGCCGCGCTTGACCACGATCACCTCGCAGCCATACGGGCTGACGGCTTCGATCATCTCCCATAGGTCGTGCGTCTCGCCCCAGAACAAGGCGCGCAGTTCCTCCTCCGAAGGCAGGAAGAGCGTCACGCCTTGCAGCAGGATGCGCAGGTCCTTGAAGCGGGTGGGGGACATGGCCTCGGGCGCGGGGTCCAGGCTGAGGGTGGTGGCCGATCCGCCTTTGAAGGCCGCCACCAACTGGCTCTGGGTGGTGAAGTCCATCGGGCAGACGTGGATGGCGCGCGCGTCCATGAACTCGCGCGGGATGTCGCTCACCGAGGGAGAGAGTCCCTCCACGGCCTGGTCGGGCTGGTAGCCCAGCAGCGACTTGGGGAAGGTCATCTCGCGGCGGGCGAAATGGGAAACGGGACTGTTACGGCTGCGGTGTTCGAAGTCGGTGTAGGCGATGAAGTTCCGTAGATCCAGGTTCTGTTGCAGCACCTTGATGCCGCGTGTGTCGAAGCCGCGCCTTTGCAGCTCGGCCAGCCAGTGACGGGGCAGGTCCTCGCCCACGCGCGAGAGCAGGCCCACGCTCGAATCCCATACGGCCAATCCGCCGGCAGCATAAAGCAAATCCCCGCCCGGGGAGTCCAACAGGGGTTGTCCAACGGGGGGGATCAGGTATTCGCGCGCGAAGCGCCCGGCAACAATGAAGGAAGGGTCCATGGCTTTGGGGGGCGGGGGTGGAGACTGGGGCTTGGTCATCCCAGCAAGGCGGGGGTGACGGGCCTCGTCTGTTGTGGGGTGATGGGGAGCAGGAAGGTGAAGTTGCTGCCGCGCCCGGCCACGCTTTCGGCCCAGATGCGACCGCCGTGCATTTCGATCATGGCTTTGGCCACCGAGAGGCCGAGTCCCATGCCGCCGTGGCGGCGGGTGAGGTGCGACTCGACCTGGAAGAAACGCTCGAAGATGCGCGGCAGGTCGGAGGGCGGGATGCCGATGCCGTCGTCGATGACCGAGACTTTGATGTAGCCGGGCACGGTCTCGGCGGAGATCAGGATGTGCCCGCCCTGGTCGGTGAAGGTGACGGCGTTCTTGACCAGGTTGCTGATGGCGATGGCGATCTTGTTCGCGTCGGCCTCCACCAGCAGTTCTCCGCCGCTGACGTTGGTGCGCAGGGAGACGCCCTTCTGCCGCGCCGCCTCGCGGAAGGAGACCGCCACCTCCTCGACTACGCGCGCAATCGAGACCTGACGCTGGCGGACGCGCGCCAGCCCGGACTGGTAGTTGTCCACGCTGGACAGGCTTTCGATGATCTCTTTGAGTTTGGTGGCGTTGCGGATGATCGCGTCGAGCTGTTCGCTATACTGGCTGCCGATCAGTTCGCGCAGGAAGGTGGCATGCCCGAGGATCAACCCGAGCGGGGTGCGGAGTTCGTGCGAGGTGATGGCGATGAAGTCGCTCTTCAGACGGTCGAGTTCGGCCACCTCGTTGTAGGAGGCCTTGATGCGCCGTTCGAGCGTGTCGGTCTGCAGGGCGGCAGAGGCCAGCGCGGCCAACGTCTCTAGGATTGCGACATCATCCTCGGTATAATGGGCGTCGTTCGTTTTGTTGAGCGCCTCGAAGACCCCCAGCACCTTGTCGCGCTGGCGCAACGGGACGGCCAGCAGGGAACGGGTTTGAAAGCGGCTGGCCTCGTCCACTTTGCGAAAGTGACGCTCGTCCTTGCGGACATCCGAGATGACCAGCGGTGTGGCCTTCTGGGTCACCCATCCCGCCGCGCTGGCGTGGACGGGGACGCTGATGGCCAGCAGGATGTCGCGGTGATACCAGGGGACGGCGCGGAAGCGCAATTCATCGGCCTCGCGGTCCAGTTCGAGGATCGAGGCGGTCTCGCTGTCGGTGAGTTCCACGGCGGCCGAGACCAGGGCCTGGAGGTAGGCCTCGATGTCCTGCGCGGCGACCAGGCTGCGGGTCAGTTCGGCGAGACGCTCGTTGCGTAGATTCGGTTCGTCAGGCATATCCGCTTTGACATCCATCACAGTAAGATTATACATCACGGGCCTATCGGTACTTTGGTTTTGTGATGAAAATCGAATACAATGTTGAAAATCCAACTCAAGGAGAAGGTATTCATGGCAAGCAAAAAGGTACGCGTAGCCATCATCGGAGTCGGGAACTGCGCCTCGTCACTCGTGCAGGGTGTGCAATTCTACAAGAACGCCAAGGACGATGCCATCATCCCGGGCATCATGCACCCGCGCGTAGGCGGTTATCACATCAGCGATATCGAGTTCACGCTCGGTATTGACATCAACACCACCAAAGTGGGCAAGGACCTCTCGGAAGCCATCTTCGCCGAGCCGAACAACACCTATAAGTTCTCGGACGTGCCGCACCTGAACGTGCCCGTGGTGCGCGGCATGACCCACGACGGCCTGGGCAAGTATCTCTCGCAGGTCATCACCAAGGCGCCTGGTCCCACAGCCGACATTGTCCGCCTGCTGAAGGAGACCAAGACCGACGTGGTGGTCAACTTCCTACCCGTCGGTTCCGAGATGGCCACCAAGTGGTATGTGGAACAGGCCATCGAGGCGGGCTGCGCCTTCGTCAACGGCATCCCCGTGTTCATCGCCTCGTCTGAATATTGGGCCAAGCGCTTCCATGACGCGGGCCTGCCCATCCTCGGCGACGACATCAAGTCGCAGGTGGGCGCCACCATCGTGCACCGTGTGTTGACCTCGCTCTTCGTGGACCGCGGCGTGCATGTGGACCGCACCTACCAGCTCAACTTCGGCGGCAACACCGACTTCCTCAACATGCTCGAGCGCGAGCGCCTGGAAAGCAAGAAGATCTCGAAGACCAATGCGGTCACTTCGATGCTGCCCTACAAGCTCGACGCCGGCGATGTCCATGTAGGCCCGTCGGACCATGTGCCGTGGTTGACCGACCGCAAGTGGTGCTACATCCGCATGGAAGGCACCACCTTCGGCAACGTGCCGCTCAACGTGGAAGTCAAGCTCGAGGTGTGGGACAGCCCCAACTCGGCGGGCGTGATGATCGACGCCATCCGCTGCGCGAAGATCGCCCTCGACCGCAAACTGAGCGGACCGATTGTCGGCCCCTCGTCCTATTTCTTCAAGACCCCGCCCAAGCAGTTCCGCGACGACGTGTGCCGCGCGAAGGTGGAAGCCTACATTGCGGGCGAGAGCAACGAATAAGTTAGAACCTGTTTAGAAAGGGAGAAGGCGCGTCCGATGGATGCGCCTTCTCTGTTATGATTACGCCCATGAAGAAGCGACTTCCCCTTATCCTCCTGCTGACCATCCTCCTGTCCGCCTGCCAGCCGGCGGCGACGACTCCCACCGTGGACCAGGGCGCCATCATGACGCAGGCCGTGGCCACCGCGATGGCGCAGTACGCCACCCCGACCCCCACACTGACTCCCGTGCCGACGGCCACCGCCGTCCGCACGCCGCCCGCCCTGCCTGGCGTGTTCACGACAACCATGCTTAATCCAAAGGACACACCCCACACTTATATAGCTGACTCTTGTCAGTACCTCAAGTCAAAATGGGACTCTAATAACTCTGCACCCGGCACGGTGGTGATGGTTATTATGTTCCATGGCGTTGAAAAGGGAACTGATGTTGCTGCTGACCCTATGAATATCGGCGGCGGTGAATTCAAGAAATTGATGAATAGCCTTCACGATGCAGGCTTTCAGGCTATCTATACCCAGCAACTAGCAGACTTTCTTAACTATAATGCAAAAATACCACAGCGGTCTGTATTGTTGATTAAAGATGATCGTCATTCGGCTGAGGATTTTAACGATTGGTTCCGCCCGTATTGGCAGGAATGGCATTGGCCTGTAGTCAATGCGTGGATTAGTGCCAATGATGGTATTCGTGCTTTACGATTACAGGAAAATGTTTCTCTTAGTGCTGAGGGATGGGTAGATTATCAATCCCATGGTACTGTCCACAATATTAACATGACAGATGCGTCAACAGATGAGTATATTCGCAGTGAATTTGAAGGTTCCATCAAAGATCTTCAGGAAAACTTCAAGAAGACCCCAATTGCCATTATTTGGCCTGGTGGTGGATTTGGTCTTCGCCCTGTCCAGATTGCGCGAAGTTATGGGTATCAACTTGGTTTTACTGTTAATCCGCGCGGCCCCGTGATGTATAACTGGGTGCCTTTGGCTGATGCCAGTGATCCTCATCGCCCATCCTATATGGCAGAAGGGTATGTCAATGATCCTTTGATGGTCTTGCCCCGTTATTGGTCTGCTGATGCTCTTACCCACATCGATACGGTCATGCAGATCGGCGAGCAGGCCGCGGCCTACGCCCAGCAGAACAAGGCCACCGAGTTGGAATACTACGATATCGTTTGTGCACCGACCTACGGTCCCGTCCCATAGCATGGAAGCAGCCATGTCGAATTGCATCTTCTGCAAGATCGTCCGAGAGGAAGCGCCCGCCGCCGTTGTCTATCGCGACGAGCAGGTGACAGCCTTCCGCGATATCCACCCTGCCGCGCCGACGCATATTCTGATCGTGCCCAACCGCCACATCGACTCTATCAACGCGCTGACCGCTGAGGACGAGTCGCTGGCGGGACACCTGCTCGCGGTGGCGGGACAGCTTGCCGCGCGTGAGGGCATCGCCGAGACGGGCTACCGTGTCATCTCCAACACGGGCCCGCACGGCGGGCAAACGGTCTTCCACCTGCACCTTCACCTGATTGGTGGCCAGCCCATGCGTCACCCGATGGGCTGAAAACTCGAATCAAAAAACTGGCGGCCACGTGGCCGCCAGTTTTTCATTTCTTGTTATACAAATTACTTCCGCCGCTGAGCTTGCTTTCGGGACGTCCCATGCGGGAGGCATACCAGCCCAGGCCCACGCCCGCCACAAGCAGGACGGCTCCGATCACGCCCAGAATGGTCAGCGTGGAATTGCCGCTCGTCTCTTCGGGCTTGTCCTGCGTGATGGTCGTTTCCGTGGATTGTGCGCCGAAGTCGATGAAGGCGCGGTCGCCCGCCTTGACGTCCAGGCGGTAGGTCAGGTCCATGGTGGCGTTGTAGTTCGGCGGAATGGCCACGCTGACGTTGTAATTTCCTTCGGGCACATCCTTGAAGCACACACCCTGATAGGCGGCCGGGTCGGGATTGATGGCTGTGTTCAGGGTGGCGGAATATTTTCCGTTGGTCTCGGTCACGCTCACGGCGCCGCCCGCCAGCGCGGGCTCGGTCTCCTGACGCAACGCGTCGCCGTTCTGATCGTCGAAGAGCAGGACGCAGACTTCGGTGGTGCCGTTGAAGGGCGTGGGGGTGACGGTGGGAGGCAGGGGGGTGGGCGACGGCCCGGGGGTGGGAGAAGCCAGCGCAGGTCCCACGATGCCGATCAGCAGCTGCTGCCCCTCGATCACGGTGCAGTCCGCGTCCAGGTTCTTGTTGAGGGCGCGCAATTGGTCGATGGGGATGTTGTTGAGCAGGCTGATCTTGAGGCACGTATCCCCTGGCTGGACGATGTAGATGATGCGGCCGTCCGCACCCGCCGTGGGGGTGGCATATTGCTGGACCTGAACGGAGGGGGCGGCGTTGACCGGCAGCCAGAAACTGAACAGGACCAGGCAGGCGAGGGCGAGCAGGGTGAGGAAGCGCTTGGGATTCATCGCCGCGATTATATCATTTCAACCCGAGCACTTCGTACACCTCGATGGGTTGGGTCTTGCCCTTGACCGTGAGCGGCGCGAAGGGCTGCGCGTCCACGTGGGCGGCGATCCGCTCGTAGGCGTCGCGCGTGATGAGGATCTGGTTCTTCGCGGCGTTTTCCTGGATGCGTTTGGCGGTGTTGACGCTGTCGCTGATGGCGGTGTATTCGAGACGCTTTTCGGTGCCGATCCAGCCGAGGATGGCGTCGCCGTAGTGGATGCCCACTCCGAAGGACAGGTGGGCCGCCTCGGGCAGTTCCTTGTGCAAGGCGAAGACCGCGTCGCGGATGGCGAGCGCGGCGCGCACGGCCCGCAGGGTGTGGTCGGGTTGGGGCAGGGGGGCGTTGAACCAGGCCATGACGGCGTCGCCGAGGAATTTGTCCACGGTGCCTTCCTCGTGCAGGATGGCTTCGGCGGCGGCGGCCAGGTAACGGTTGAGCACGGCCACCAGGTCCTCTGGCGTTTGTTTTTCGGAATAGGTGGTGAAGCCGCGGATGTCGGCGAAGACGATGGTGATATCCACCTTCTTGCCGCCGATCTGGAAGCTGTTCAGGTCCACCTGGTCGATCACGGCGGGCGAGACCATGCGCTCGAGCAGGCGGCGCTGGGCTTCGAGTTTCTTGCGCTCGGTCATGTCGTCGAGCACGATGGCGATGCCCTGGGTCTTCTGGCCCGCATCCTTTAACGGAGACAGGTTGAGGCGCCAGTCCACGCCGCCGCGCTGGGGCAGGTCGTGATGCACTTCGTAGCCGACCACGGGCCTGTCGGTCTGGTGGACCTCGTCCAGCCGCGATTTCAGCTCAGGCGCAAAGGTCGGCATGATATCTTCCAGCCGCAGGCCGACCAATTCCCCCGAGGCGCGCCCGAGGATCGACTCGGCGGCGCGGTTGCACATCGTGATCTGGTTCTGGATGTCGGCGGTGATGACGCCGCTGACGATGGATGCAAAGACGTTGTCCATCAGACTCTTGAGTTCGATCACCTCGGCCAGGGTCTTGCGCAGCGAGGAGAACAGCCGCGCGTTGTCGAGCGCCACGGCGGCCTGGTTGGCAAAGGCGGTCAGCAGGCCCAGTTCGGTCTCCGAGAAGATGCCCGAACGGATGCGGTTGTCGGCGTAGATCACGCCGATCAGGTCGTTCTTCACCTTGAGCGGCACGCACAGGATCGAGCGCAGGTTGAAGGCGATGATGCTTTCCTGGCCCGCCAGGCGCTGGTCGTCCTGGGCGTTGGTGGTAAGCATCGGCTCGCCCGATTCGATCACGCGCTGGATGACGGTGCGGCTGACGGTCAACTCGGAGGGGTTGATGGTTTCCTTGTCCCAATCGCGCGCCACGTACGTGACCATCTCGCCGCTGTCTTCGCGCAGCATGAGGAAGCCGCGTTCGGCGTGCGTCAGGCGCACGATGTTGTCCATCACGATGCGCAGCACTTCCTCCAGTTCCAGCGAGGAGTTGACCACGTTGCCGACCTCGGCCAGCGCCGAGAGGTTGCGGTGTTCCTTCTCGAAGTCCTTGACCTGGTTGCCGATATGCGTCAGCGTGGACTCGAGCGTGACCAGCCCTTCGAGGGCGTTCCGTTCCACCCGCCCTTTCTCCACCAACTTGCGGACATGGGCGACCTGCTGGCCGAGGGCCAGGATCTGTTCGTGGACGGTGGTCGGGCGGGTCATCGGATTCATAAGCGGTTATCCAAGGCGTTCGATTCGGCTGCGGATGCCGTCCCAGAAATCGGCCACGCGGGCGCGCAGGGCGGTCCCCAACAGCGACAGGGCCGAGCGGCGCGCGCGGGTCATGTTGCCCGGGCGGCGGCTGAACAGCGCGGCCTGATGTTCTTCCAGCAAGGTGTCTATCGAGAGATGAGCCGAGGGCAGGATTTCTTTCAGCAGGGCGGCGCGCTCGCTGGGCGTGACGTACATGGGCTGGGGCTTGCCCATCCAGCGCAGGCTGACGTTCACGGCATGGAAGGAGCGTTCGATGGAGGTCAACGAGTTCCAGCGCACCCAGCGGTCCACCCAATCGGGCGGAATCGCGCCATTGCGGGTGTAGGCCTTCGAGATATAGACGGGCACAAGGTCAGTGAGGCGGAAGCGCCGTTCCACGAACAACAGGGCCCCGATCGCCAGCACCCACAATGCGAAGAAAGTGGCGCGCCCGAGGGCGGTCTCGGCAAAGGGCGGAGCCTCAGCCACGCCGCTCTCGTCGATGCGCGGCCCGCGCTCGATGTCGCGGTTGGGGGTCGGTCTGGGAAGGATGCCCAGGTTGGCAGACGGCGTTGGAGTGGGGCGCGGCGCGGCGGGACGTTCGAGCGGGTCCTGATTGGCGGTCGGCTCGAACTCGATCCAGCCGATGTTCGGGAAGTACACCTCGGGCCAGGCGTGCGAGTCGGCGCGGCGCACGGTGTAGGTCGTGCCGCGCTCGTCCAGCTCACCCTGGGCGAAACCCACCACCATGCGGGCGGGGACGCCCAGCGAGCGCAGCATCAACACCTCCGCGCTGGCATAGTACATGCAGAAACCCTTCTTGTAATCGAACAACACCCACAGCAGCGGATCAGTCCCTTTGGGAGCGGGAGCCAGCGTGGTGGTGTACTTGATTTCCTTGCGCAGGTAAGCTGTGATGGCTTGCGCCTGGTCATAGGGAGTCTGTGCGCCTGCCGTGACCTCCTGTGCCAACGGCAGGAGTTTTTCCTTTACATCGTCGGGGACTTCGAGATAGCGGCGGGTCACCCAATCGGGATAGATCGTACCCGCCGCGCGCAATTCCTCGATGCTGGGATTCCGCAACAAGGCGCGAACCTGGTAGCGGTCTCCGGCTGCGAGGGGCGGATCAGCGATCCAGGCGGAGATATCCTGCGTGCCGTCGGAGTTCTGCGAGGCGAACAGGTCGCCCGGGCGGTTGACCCAGACTGCATCCGACGGCGTGTACATCAATCCCTGCTTCGACAGCATCATGACGAAGGCGAAGCGCGTATCGGACTTTTGCAGCACGCTGGCGGAGATCGAGAGGTCCTCTTCGCCGGGCTCAAAACTCTGCGGGAAGAGGGCGCTGTTCCGCCATTGGCCGTTGTTGTAGGTATCGTACACGCGTCCGCGCCAGTAGTAACGCGGCGGCTTGTTATCCACCTCGTCCATCGGGCGTGCGGTGAAGACGGGCGTGTCGCCCTGGGCGGCGTTGCGTCCCAAGGCCAGGCTGGAGCCGTAGAAGTCGCTGCTGCCGCTCTTGACGCTGTAAGGTGATTCGAGCGCGTCCACTGCGTTTTCCAGCCGTTCGCGGATGGGACGGGTGAGGTCGGTCCAGGCTTTGCCCACCGTCTTCAGGCTGGAAAGTGAAGCGGGAACCGACCAAGCCACGAAGACCAGCACCGCCGCCATCACCAGCAGGCTGTTCGACAGGTCTTGCGTGGCTTCCGTCGTGACGAAGACCCGCCGCTGCGCCCAGGCCAGTTTGCTGCGGTTGAGGTACAGGCGTCCCAACAGGAGCAGGGACAGGAAGACGTACAGACCAAATCCCCAAATGCGCACGGGAATGTAGAAGTCGTAGATCTGGATGAGCAGCGTGATCAGTCCGCCCGGCAGGACGGTCGCCAGATAATTCTCGTGGCGGGCCAGCGCATATCCCGAGGTGATGCTGACGACCCAGAACGCCAGCGAGACGAAGGCCACGAAGAAGATGCCATCCTCTACGGGCTGGCGCGTGAAGAACTGCACCGCCGAGAAACCCAGCCGTCCGCCGATGCTGGCGAGTCGTTCGAGGAAGGGCGCTTCGGCGTCCACGGCCAGGGTCATCTGCCAGGGCAGGATCACCAGCGAGTACAGGATCGCCAGCCAGGTCACGGTGCGTTTGCCGAAGGCGCTGTAGCCGAGAGCCAGTCCCAGCGCCACGCCGAAGGCGCTCAGGGTTTGCGTGAAGAATAGGAAAGGCGTCCAGTCGGTGATGACCAACCGCGCCGCCGCCGTTTGCAGCAGGAAGAAGAAGAGGACGGCGGAGGGCCAGTCCCATACGCGGCGGAGGGGAGCGGATGACGGATGCATGCTTTGAGTGTACAATGAACGGTACAGACCGTCAATTGCAAGGACCCATCACAGCCTTCCCCAGGAGAGACGAATGGATTTCTTCATCCAGAACGGCATCGATTGGATCGTGCTGATCCAAAGCCTCGGTTCATGGCTCGAAACGCCCATGCGCTTTTTCAGTTTCCTCGGTTCCGAGGAATTTTTTCTGCTGGTCCTGCCCGCGCTGTACTGGAGCATCAACAGCGAATTGGGCCTGCGCGTGGGCCTGATCCTGCTCACCAGCACCAGCCTGAACGATGTGCTCAAGGTGGCGATGGGCGGCCCGCGCCCGTACTGGGTCAGCGAGCGCGTCCTGCCGTTGGCGGCCGAAACCTCCTTCGGCGTGCCCTCGGGTCACTCGCAGATCTCGGCGAGCGTATGGGGCATCGCCGCTGCCTGGGTGCGCAAGCCCTGGGCCTGGATCGTGGCCGTGTTGGTCGTCGTTCTGATCGGCTTTTCGCGCATGTACCTGGGTGTACACTTCCCGCACGATGTGTTGATCGGCTGGCTGCTGGGCGCGTTGACCCTCTGGCTGTTCCTGCTCTTTTGGGATCGCGCCGCCGAGTGGGTCAAACGTCAGGGCTTTGCCCGTCAGGTGCTGTTGGCCTTCCTCGTCTCGATGATGTGGATCGGCCTCAGCGCCTGGGCCGTGGCCGCCAAGGCGGGATACGAAGTTCCCGCCGAGTGGATGACCAATGCCGCCCGCGCCGGGGGCGACCTGCCCGATCCCGTTTCCCTGAGCGGGGCCATCACCCCGGCCGCCACGCTCTTCGGGCTGGCGGTCGGCCTCGCGTGGATGGCGCTCCAGGGCGGGTTCCAGGCCACGGGGACCGTGACGCAGCGCTCCCTGCGATACATACTCGGCGTGATTGGCGTCCTCATCCTCTGGTTTGGCCTGGGACAGGTCTTCCCGCGCGGTGAGTTTCTGCTCTCCTATATTCTGCGCTACGTCCGCTATGTGCTGGTCGGTTTCTGGGTTTCGGGCGGCGCGCCCTGGCTTTACAAAAAGGTTAAACTAATTGCAGACCCCAAGCGCTAGGGGGGCATCTGTTATAATGCGCCATACCTAGGGCACTTTCACTGTTTTTGGAACACAGATGACTCTCGAACGCGGAACACTCCTGCACAAACGCTATCGCATCGTTGAGATCCTCGGCCAGGGCGGCATGGGATCGGTTTATCGCGCCGTGGACGAAAACCTTGGCGTGGAAGTAGCCGTCAAGGAAAACCTGTTCACCACCGATGAATACTCGCGCCAGTTCCGCCTCGAGGCGGTCATTCTGGCCAACCTGCGACATCCCAACCTGCCGCGCGTCTCTGACCATTTTGTGGTCGGTGAGCAGGGACAGTACCTCGTCATGGACTTCATCGAGGGCGAGGATCTGCGCCAGCGCATGGAGCGCGACGGCACCATCTCCGAGGACGACGCCGTCCAGATCGGCGCGGCCATCTGCGACGCGCTGGCCTACCTGCATACCCGCAAGCCGCCCATCCTGCACCGCGACATCAAGCCGGGCAACGTCAAGATCACGCCCGACGGTCACATCTTCCTGGTGGACTTTGGCCTGGCCAAGGTGGTGCAGGGCGCGCAGGTGACCACCACCGGCGCGCGCGCCATGACGCCCGGCTATTCCCCGCCCGAACAATACGGCACCGCCCGCACCGATCCGCGCACTGACATCTACTCGCTGGGCGCGACGTTGTACGCTGCCCTGTGCGGCATCATCCCCGAAGATGGCCTGGCCCGCGCCATGGACAACGCCCAGCTTACCCCGCTGCGCAAGCGCAACACCAAGATTTCCCGCCGTCTGGCTGCCGCCATCGAAAAGGCCATGTCGGTGGATCCTGCTGACCGCTTCCAGACGGCGGAGGAACTCAAGAAAGCCCTGCTAGGTTCCAAATCCAAGACCCAGCAGTTAACGGGCAACTACACCGTCTCGCCGCCTCCGCCCGAAGTGGCCGAGCCTCAAAAGGAAAAGGAATATCCCGATCCTGGCAAGCCCACGCCGGAAGAGTCGAGCAAGCCGCCCAAGCCCGTCAGCCCGCCCGGACAACTGCTGGCGGTCGAAGACGAAAAGCCCTTCATTCCCCCGGGCAAGAAAAAGAAGGAACAGAAGCAGCGCCGCCAGCGCGGGCTGATCTGGTTCCTGCTGCTGATCATTTTTGCAGGCGCGGGATGGTTGTACTTCAACCCGTCCCTGTTGCCCGACTCCGTGCGCGGACAGTTGTCCTTCCTGCCGGCTACGGCCACTTTTACCTTCACGCCGACGTTTGAACCGACCTCGACGCCGACCCTCGAACCGTCGTTGACTCCCACCCATACGGAAATCCCGCCGACGGCTACCTTCACGCCTACCGTCACGCCGCGTCCGCTCTACACCGAGACGCCCGCGCCGGTCCTGCCTGTCGAGCCAACGCTGACCTTCACCCCGTCCGTCACCCCGCAGGGCGGCGGATACGGCCAAGTGGCGTTCGTCTCCGACCGCACCGGCAAACCGCAGATCTACCTGTTCGATGTGCAGAGCAAAACCACCACGCCGCTCACCAACGTCCCGGGCGGCGCGTGTCAGCCCTCCTGGTCACCGGATGGCGCCAGCCTGGTCTTCGTCTCCCCCTGCAAGGGCCCAGACCTGATCGACCAGAATCCCCCGTCCGACGCGGGCCTGTACACCATCAATGCCAACGGGACCAACCTCCAGCTGCTGACCTCCGTCCCGACCGGCAACTTCGAGCCGGCCTGGTCCCCGGATGGCGCGCGCATCGCCTTCACCTCCGTCCGCGATGGGTCGATGCAGATCTACGTGATGAACCTGGCCGACCAGAGCGTCACCCGCCTGTCGAACCTCGGCCCGGGCGTGGAAGCCCGCCAGCCCAGCTGGTCTTCCATCGGTAATCAGATCGCCTTCGCGGTCAAACGCTTCAACGTGTACCAGGTCTGGGCCATGCTCGACACCGGCGAGAACCCCCAGCAGATGATCCGCAGCGGTTCCTCCTTCTTGGATTACTTCCCCGTCTGGTCGAAGGACGACACGGTCATCGCCTACTCCCAGCGCAAAGCGGGCACCTTCTCCCTGCCCTGGCAGATGAGCGTGCTCTACGAAAAACGCGGCGGCACCTCCGCCACCCGCCTGGAACTTGGGCCGGCTCCCGTGGAACGACTGGCCTTCTCCGCTGACGGCTTTTGGATGATCTACCAGGGCCGCGAGGTGGACGGCACCACCTTCGACCTGTATCTGATCGCCGTCGGCAGCACCGAGCGCATCCGCCTCACCACCGACCCGGGCAACGACTTCGAGCCGGCCTGGCGGCCGTCCGCTCCGTAACCTCCTCTGTCTTCCTTCTGAAAACTGGCGGGTTCTTCCCCCGCCAGTTTTGCTGTTCTGGAATTAAAAACCGGTAGCGAATTGAAAGCATTTCATCATCCAACTCCCGCCCGCATGAAGTAAAATTGTCGCTGTTCTTATCCTGTTCTTTTCTCGCAGATCGGACCCATGACTCTCGAAGCCGGCTCGCTGTTACACAAACGCTATAGGATCGTGGAATGTCTCGCCCAGGGCGGGATGGGTTCCGTGTACACCGCCATGGACGAAAACCTCGGCATGGTGGTGGCCGTCAAGGAGAACCTGTTCACCACCGACGAGTATTCCCGCCAATTCCGTTTGGAAGCGGTCATTTTGGCGAACCTGCGTCACCCCAACCTGCCGCGTGTCTCCGACCACTTCTCGGTGGAGGGGCAGGGGCAGTACCTGGTCATGGACTTCATCGAGGGCGAGGACCTGCGCGAACGCATGGAGCGTGTGGGGACTCTCTCCGAGGACGATGTCATCACCATCGGTGCGGCCATCTGTGATGCGCTGACCTACCTCCACTCCCGCAAGCCCCCCATCCTGCACCGCGATATCAAACCCGGCAACGTCAAGATCGCCCCGGACGGCCACATCGTGCTGGTGGACTTTGGCCTGGCCAAGGTGCTGCAGGGCAACGAAGTCACCACCGTGGGCGCGCGCGCCATGACGCCCGGGTATTCCCCGCCTGAGCAATACGGCACGGGCCGCACAGACCCGCGCACCGACATCTACTCGCTGGGCGCGACACTCTATGCCGCCATCACCGGTGTCATTCCGGAGGATGGCCTGGCCCGCGCCATGGATAACATCCGCCTGGCGCCGATCCGCAAACGCAGCCCCAACACCTCGCGCAAACTGGCCCTGACCATCGAGAAGGCCATGGCTGTGGATCCCGAGGACCGCTACCAGACCGCCGAGGACTTCAAGCGCGCCCTGCTCGAATCCAAGTCGAGGACTCTGCAGCCGGTCGGCGCGTATCACGTATCCCCGCCGCCCGTTGCTTCATCCGACGCGCTCACCGAGGGGGAGGTCCGCCCGAAGAAGGTGGTTCTCCCGAATCAACCGCAGGAGGACACGCCCTTCGTCTCGCCGATGCGGCGGCAGAAGCAGCGGGAGACTCGCAATCGCAGGATCCTCCTCGGAACACTGGTGGGTTTGGTCGCTGTCGGTTTCGCGGCGGTGACTTTCTTTGCGCCTGACCTGATGCCCTTTGGGGCGAAGCCCTCGTCGACTGCCACGCAGGGTGTGGTCGAAAGCGGGACCCCCACGCGGGTCGCTGGCTCGGATTTCATCTTCACGCCCACGGCAACCGAACTGGTCCCCACCGATACACCTTCCATCCCACCCACGCCGCTGGGATTCGAGTCCTTCCAGATCGCGTACGCCTCCACGAAAACGGGCCTGCCCCAGATCTACCTGACCGACCTGCAGGGCAACGAAACCCAACTGACCGACATGCCCAACGGCGCCTGCCAGCCTGCCTGGTCACCGGACGGCGACCGGCTGGTCTTTGTTGCACCGTGCAAGTTGAAGCAGGATATCTATCGACGATCCAGCCTGTACATCATCAAGGCTGACGGGACGGGCATGCAGGCACTCTCCACCGTGCCCGGCGGCGACTTCGAGCCAGACTGGTCGCCCGACGGCACGCACATTGCCTTTACGTCCCTGCGTACCGGACACATGCAGATCTATTCCTACGACCTGTCCACCGGCCTGACCACCCGCCTGGTCCGCACCCCGCAAGGACAGGACGCCCGCCAACCGGTCTGGTCGCCGGATGGCGAGCAGATTGCCTATGCCTTCCGCCGCAACGGAAACGCCTATCAGATCTGGGTCATGTCGAATGTCGGCGAGGACCAGCACCAGTTGATCCGCAGCGGCGACCAGGTGTCGGATACGCGTCCCGAGTGGTCTCCCGATGGGACGCTGATCCTGTTCCATCAAACGCCGGTGGGTAAGAGCATCTTCCCCAACATGGTGATGTATATCCTGGATGCCAGTTCGAACCCGGTGACTTTGAATCAGGGTAACAATGTGGATTATTCACCCGATGGCCTGTGGCTGGCATTCGAGGTCTCTGGGAACCATGGCCTGGATGTGGTCTATATGACTGCCAGCGGTTCGGACTTGACCGTCCTGAACGATGATAGTTATGATGAGTTCGATCCAGCCTGGCGACCCTTTTTGAAGAAATGAAAAACGCGGGATTGAGGTCCCGCGTTTTTGTTGCGTGAAATAACAGCCGCTTCCATGAAGCGGCTGTTTCGTTATCTACAATTTGTAGCGCAGCAGGCGCAAGCCGTTCAGCACCACCAGCACGGTGCTGCCTTCGTGGCCCACCACGCCGAGCGGCAGGGGGAGCTGCGCCCCGAAGGCGCTGGCGATCAGCGCCACGATCACAGCCATGGCAAAGGTCAGGTTTTGCCAGACCACGCGGCGGGCCTGACGCGCCAGACCGATGGCATAGGGGATCTTGTGCAGGTCATCGGACATGAGCACCACGTCGGCGGTTTCGATGGCCACGTCGGTGCCTGCGCCGCCCATGGCGATGCCGATGTCGGCGGTGGCCAGCGAGGGCGCGTCGTTGACCCCGTCGCCGACCATCGCCACAGGGCCGTATTTACGCTGCAGCGATTGCAGCACAGTGACCTTATCCTGCGGCAGCAGCCCCGCGTGGAACTCGTCCACACCGGCGCGCTCGGCGATCTTGGCGGCCACCTGCGGGTTGTCGCCCGTCAGCATGACGACGCGTTCGATACCCGCGGCCTTGAGCGCTTTGATCATGTCGATGGCATCTTCTCGCAACGTGTCGGATACGGCCAGCAGACCGAGGAATTGCTGCGTTGACGCAGAGTACACATACATGGCGGTCTGACCTTCGCCGTGAAGCGTTTCGGCCATGGCGGCAATTTTGGCGGGGATCTTGACGCTGCGCTCTTCGAACATGCGCTCGTTGCCGATCCACAAGGTATGGGATTCGACCACACCCTCCACGCCCTGGCCGGGGATGGCGCGGAAGCCCGTAGACGGAGGCAGGCTGAGGGTCCGCGCATGGGCGGCCTGGACGATGGCTTTGGCCAATGGATGCTCCGAGCGGGATTCCAGCGCGGCGACGAGGCGCAGCACTTCATCCTCACCCAGGTCGGCATAGGTGTAGAGCGCGTTCAGGGCAGGGGCGCCCATGGTGAGCGTGCCGGTCTTGTCGAAGGCCAGCACCTTGAGCGTGGCGGTCTTTTCGAGATGCACGCCGCCCTTGAAGAGCACGCCGTGACGCGCTCCGTTGGCGATGGCCGAGAGGATGCTGGCGGGCGTGGAGATGACCAGCGCGCAGGGCGAGGCCACCACCAGCCAGGTCATGGCGCGGTAGAAGGTAGGTTGGAACTCCTGGCCGAGGACCAGCCACGGGACGAAGATCAGCAGCACGGCGGCGGCCAGCACAAAGATCGCATAGCGTTCCTCGAACGAGTCGAGCATGCGCTGGGTGTTGGCCTTGGTGGACTGCGCTTCCTCGACCATTTTGACGATGCGCGCCAGCGTGGTGTCCTTGGCCAGGCGGCTCACGCGGATCTCCAGTGAGCCGTTACCGTTGACCGTGCCCGCGAAGACGGGGTCGCTGACCTGTTTGTGCACGGGCATCGACTCGCCCGTGATGGTGGCCTGATTCACGTCGGACGTTCCCGCGATGACCTCTCCGTCGATGGGGAAACGCTCACCCGGGCGGACCAGCACCACGTCGCCGAGAGTCAACTGTTCGATGGGCAGCGTGACCAGGCGGGAGCCGCGCCGCACCGTGGCCTGGGCGGGCCGCAGGTCGAGCAGTTTTTCGATGGCCTTGCGGCTGCGGTCCATGGCATAGGTCTGCAGCGTGTTCGAGAGCGAGAATAGGAACAGCAGCATCGCGCCTTCGGCAGGCTGGCCGATGACGGCCGCGCCCAGCGCCGCCAGGATCATCAGCAGGTCCACATTGAGCGTTTTTGCCTTGAGCGCCTCGACACTGGCGACCAGCCCGAACCATCCGCCTGCCGCGTAGGAGACCGCGTACAGGGCGAGGATCAGCATCGGGTCCCAGCCCAGTCCCGCGCCGATGAAGGCCGTCAGCCCTGCGATGGCGTTGATGATCGTGAACGCGACTTCGAGTTGTTCGGTGGGGATTCCGCGTTTCATCTGCTCGACGGCGGGCGTGAGGAAGTTGGCCTCAACTTCAAGATTTTCGGCGGCAGCCAGGCGCGGCTGGTTGAGGCGGATCTCAAGCGCGTTATTCGTGAATTGGGCGGTCGGAAGGGCGGCGGCGGTCTCATACTGGCTGACCAGTTGTTTGGCCAGATGGCCTGCGCAGTTGGCGCAGGCTTCCTCGCCGCGTTCACGTTTCGCGGCGCATTGGGCCACGCGCATCGAGGCGACGCGCCCCGCCTGATTGACGACCTGCAGCGCGCGTTCGCTGCTCAGCAGGCGCGGGTCGTAGACCGCCTTGAGGCTGCCGGTCTTGTAGTCATAGTCCACTTCTTCGATGCCTGCGAAACCGCGCAGCGTATCGGAGAGGATCTCGGTGCAGCGGACGTCGGCCGCGGGGATGGGGGGATTCTTGGTTTGCATGATGTTTTCTGTGAAGTTAGTTTTGTTTTGGAGAGGATTTCCTGGCTTGTTTCTTCTGGCAGGCGGGGCACAGCCCGTAATACAGCACACGCGCACCCAGCAGTTTGTAGCCCGAGGCGGCAGTGATCTCCGCGTCCAAGTGCATGACGTGCTCGCTGGGGATGTCCACGATCTTCGAGCACGAGAGGCAGGCCAGGTTGACGTGCGGCTCCGTGTCCGCGTCGTAGTGGACCTTGTCATCCCCCGCATGGCCGAGCACGTTGACCACGCCCAGGCCGACCAGCGCGTCGAGCGTGTTGTAGACTGTGGCCAGGCTGAGCGAACCGAAGCGCGGCTTGAGCGTTTCGTAGATCATCGCCGCGGTGGGATGCTCCTCGCTTTCCACCAGCAATTCGCAGATCGAGGTCCGCTGGGGGGTGAGACGCATGCCTGCCTGTCGCAAGGCGGAAGTCAGTGTGCTAATATCGGACATGGAACCTTCTTTGTATTTATTCTATATTTGTAATGATTATAAAGTAAGATGGCAAAATGTCAAGAGCCTTGACGTTCCTTGCAGCGTTGTTCGTTGCGAAATGGAAAATTCTGTTGTATAGTTGGGGCATGTCCAACAACGAACACGAAATGGCCGTGATGAAATGGCGCGAAGAACGCGCGGAACGCCTGCGCACCAATGAACGCAGTTGGCTTGTCCTGGCGGGATTGTTCTGGCTGAAGGAAGGCGACAATTCATTCGGCAGCGACTCTGCCTGCGATTTTGTGCTGGCCCCGTCAGCGCCTGCGAAGGCGGGCGTGTTCCACTTCAAGGGCGGGCAGGTCACGGTGACGGTCACGCCTGGGGTCGAGATGACCTGCAACGGCGGAGAAGTCCCCACCCGCGCGTTGTTGGATGATCAGCAGGAGAATCCCGATTTCCTGCGCATGGGACGTTTCATCCTCGTGGTGATCCGCCGCGGGACCAGCACCCTGATCCGCGTGTGGGACGTGGACCATCCCGCCCGCGCCGAGTTCAGCGGGCTGAACTTCTATCCGTATAAGCCTGAGTACCGCATCGTTGCGAAGTATGAGGGCTATGCTCCCTTCAAGATGGTACGCCAGAAGGACATCATCGGCGAGACCTACGACAACAAGATGCTTGGCCAGGTCATCTTCACTTGGGATGGGAAGGAATACCGCCTGGACGCCGAAGACGCGGGCGATGGTTTGTTCATCGCTTTCCGCGACGCCACCAACGCCCAGACCACCTACGCGGGTGGCCGCTACCTGTTGACCGACAAGCCGGAGAACGGCCAGGTGGTGGTGGATTTCAACCGCGCCTACAACATGCCCTGCGCCTACACCATGTTTGCGACCTGCGGCCTGCCTCCCGCCGACAACCGTCTCCCGATCTCCATCGAAGCGGGCGAGCAGAAGTACAAGGACGATCATTAACCCGTGATCTGCGCTGACGAGACTTCCGACCATGTCGGAAGTTTTTTTGTTTGCCTTGGCCGTGTTTTCTTACACTCCTCTTATTGACGCTCATTTTTTGGCATGTTATCATTCTTACCGCTCAACTTGGCACTCGAATCAATGGAGTGCTAAACTATGAATCCCATGCGTACCCTGACCGACCGTCAAAAGTCCCTGCTCCTGCTGGTGATCCGTGATTACATAGAAACGGCCCAGCCCGTAGGCTCGAAGCACCTTGTCGAGCGCTACCATCTTGACCTGTCGTCGGCCACCGTACGAAACGAGATGTCCGCGTTGACGGATATGGGCTACCTGCGTCAGCCGCATACCTCGGCGGGCCGTGTCCCCACGGAGGATGGCTATCACTTCTTCGTCGGGCAATTGGTCAACCAGGCTGAACTGCCCGAGTCGGTGCAGCGCACCATCTCGCATCAGTTCTACCAGTCCCGCCCCGATGTGGAGCAGTGGATGACCCTGGCCGCTTCGGTGCTGGCGCATCAGTCGCAGGCTGTCTCTGTGGTGACCGCTCCGCTGCCCGAACAGGCGCGCTTCAAGCACGTGGAGTTGATCTCTACCCAGGGCCGTCAGGTGCTGATGGTGCTGGTCATGACGGGCGGCGAAGTCAACCAGCAGATTCTGACCCTGGCCGAACCCGTCGCCCAGGAACGCCTCAGCCAGACGGCCACGCGCCTCAACGCCGCCTTGAACGGGCGCGGCCTCGACGAGTTATCCGCCCTGGCCGCCCGCTCGGATGCGCTTGAGCAGGATATCCTGACCCTGATCTCGGCGGACATGCGCCGCGCCACCGAGCGCGTCTCGGGGCAGATCTACACCGACGGTCAGACCAACCTGCTGGCCGAACCAGAGTTCGCCGAGTCAGACGAAGCCCGCCGCGCGCTGCGGCTCTTCGAGGAACGCTCCACGCTGCAAGACCTGCTGGCGCGCGTCTCCACCAATAATACGGTCGGCGGCCTGCAGGTATTGATCGGCGGCGAGGGCGGTTGGGAGGAACTGCGCCAGTGCTCGATGGTCATCTCGCGCTACGGAGTCCCTGGCATGGTGACGGGCACTCTGGGCGTGCTGGGACCGATGCGCATGTCGTACGCGCGCACCATTCCCACCGTGCGCTTTGTGGCTGCGCTGTTGAGCGACCTGGTGAACGACTCCATCGCGGGCGAATAAAAAATCATCAACATCACATTTCGAGAGTGAAGGCATGACCGACAAGAAGAAACACAAGCACGAAGAGGAAGTCAAGGAAGTTCCAGAAGTCCAGGTGGAATCCGCGCCCAAGGGTGAGGACCAGGTTCAGGCGGCGGAGATCGCGGCGCTGACCCAGCGTCTCGCCGAGGCGGAAGCCAAAACTGCCGAGTACAAGGACGGCTGGCAGCGGTCCCAGGCGGAATTTGTCAATTACAAGAACCGCGTGGCGCGCGACAACGAATTGACCTTCTTCACGATGAAGGGCGACATCATCAAGAAAGTGCTGCCCGTGCTGGATGACCTGGAGCGCGCGCTGAGCAACCGCGTCCCGGGCGATGCCTGGGCGGACGGCATCGAGTTGATCGTGCGCAAGTTCCAGACCGCGCTGGAGAAAGACGGCGTGACGCGCATCGAGGCCGAAGGCAAACCCTTTGACCCCAGTTTCCACGAGGCGATCTCACACGAACCGAATCCCAATGTGGAAAGCGGTCACGTGATCGCGGTCGTACAAAACGGTTACATGCTCGGCGAGCGTGTCATTCGACCTGCCCTGGTGAGGGTGGCGCAGTAATTTTTTGCAGGGGCACAGCGGGTCTGTTGCAGGTTTTGACGGGCGACCGTCACGCTGTGCCCTGCAAACAAAAAAGGATTTCTCATGGCAAAAATTATCGGCATCGATCTGGGCACGACCAACTCCGTGGCGGCCGTCATGCAGGGCGGTGAACCCATCGTCATTCCTTCGGCCGAAGGCGAGCGCCTGGTCCCGTCGGTGGTGGCGGTCAATAAAAATCATGAACGGTTGGTCGGGCGCATCGCGCGCAACCAGGCCATCACCAATTCGCAGAACACCATCTTTTCGGTGAAGCGTTTCATGGGCCGCAAAGCGGACGATCCCGAAGTGGAGCGCACCCGCAAGCGCATCCCGTACATCGTGGATGGCGCCGCCAACGGCGATGTGCGCGTCAAACTGGACGAAAAGGATTATTCCCCGCCTGAGGTCTCGGCCATGATTCTGGCCAAGATCAAAGCGGACGCCGAAGCCTATCTCGGCGAGACGATCACACAGGCGGTCATCACCGTGCCTGCGTATTTCAACGATGCCCAGCGCAACGCCACCAAGGACGCGGGCAAGATCGCGGGTCTCGAAGTGTTGCGCATCATCAACGAGCCGACGGCCTCTTCGCTGGCCTATGGCCTCGACAAGAAAAAGAACGAGATCATCGCTGTGTATGATCTCGGTGGCGGCACCTTCGATATCTCCATCCTCGAAGTGGGTGACGGCGTCTTCCAGGTGCGCGCCACCAGCGGCGATACCTTCCTCGGCGGCGACGATTTCGACCTGCGCATCATGGACTACCTGATCGAGCAGTTCCAGCGCGACAACGGCATCGATCTGCACAACGACCGCGCCGCGCTCCAGCGCCTGAAGGAAGCCTCCGAGAAGGCCAAGATCGAACTCTCGACCATGATGCAGACCGAGATCAACCTGCCGTACCTGACGGCGGACGCCAACGGACCGAAGCATCTGGTCATGACCATGACGCGCGCCAAGCTTGAGCAGCTCACCGCCGACCTCGTTGACCGAACGATCGCTCCCGTTAAACAGGCCTTGTCCGATGCTGGCCTGACCGCGGGCGAGATCAACGAGGTGGTCATGGTGGGTGGCATGACGCGTATGCCCGCTGTGCAGGACCGCGTGCGCGCCTTCTTCGGCAAGGAACCGCACAAGGGCGTCAACCCCGACGAAGTGGTCGCCATCGGCGCGGCCATTCAGGGCGGCGTCCTTGGCGGCGAGGTGAAGGACATCCTGCTGCTGGACGTCACTCCGCTGACGCTCTCCATCGAGACCCTGGGCGGGGTGGCCACGCCGCAGATCGAACGCAACACCACCATCCCCACCCGCCGCAGCCAGGTCTTCTCCACGGCCAGCGACAACCAGACCCAGGTCGAGATCCACGTGCTGCAAGGTGAGCGCCCGATGGCGCAGGACAACAAGTCGCTGGGTAAGTTCATCCTCGACGGCATCCCGCCCGCCCCGCGCGGCATCCCGCAGATCGAAGTGACCTTCGACATCGACGCCAACGGCATCCTCAAGGTCACCGCCAAGGACAAGGCCACGGGTCGCAGTCAACATATCACCATCACGGCGTCTTCGGGCCTGAGCGATAACGAGGTCGAGAAGATGCGCCAGGACGCCGAGGCGCACGCGGAAGAAGACCGCAAACGCAAGGAGACCATCGAGGTCCGCAACACGGCGGACAACAGCGCCTATGCCGCCGAGAAGGCCATCAAGGACTACGGTGACAAGATCCCCACCGAATTGCGCGGCGAGATCGAATCGCGCGTTGCAGAGGTCCGTACGGCCTTGCAGGGCGACGATGTGGAGGCCATCAAGTCCGCCACCGAGACGCTCAACCTCGCCATCCAAAAGATCGGCGGGGCGATGTATCAAGGCCCCGAAACGGGACCCGGTGCGGGGCCAGGCGGCGAAGCAGGTCCCGACGTGGTCGATGGCGAAGTGAAAGAATAGGTCATGTCATTGCGAGGGCATTCGCTCGAATGCGATCTCCTCGCAACGACATCCAAAAATTATGAGCAACCGCGATTATTACGAAGTCCTCGGTGTAGGGAGAAGCGCGTCGGACGACGAGATCAAGTCGGCGTTCCGCAAACTCGCGCGCCAGTATCATCCCGACGTGAACAAGGAACCCGACGCCGAGGAGAAGTTCAAAGAGATCAACGAGGCCTACGGCGTGCTGTCCGATAAGGACAAGCGCGCGCGCTATGATCGCTTTGGCAAGGAAGGCCTCGGCAACATGGGCGGCGGTTTCCACGATTACACCGCCGACATGGGCGACATCTTCGAGGAACTTTTCAATCAGTTCGGCTTCGGCGGTGGGGGCGGACGGCGCTCGCGCCACAGTCCGCGCCGCGGGCGCGACCTGCAGATGCAGGTCACGTTGACGTTCGAAGAGGCCGTCTTCGGCGTCGAGAAGGAGATCCAGTTCGAGCGCGAGGAAACCTGCTCGACCTGTAACGGCTCGGGCGCGGAACCCGGCACGAGCCCCGTCAAATGTTCCACCTGTAACGGACAGGGCGAGGTGCGCCAGATCCGTCAGACCTTCCTCGGCCAGATGGTGCAGACGGCCACCTGTCCCGCCTGCAACGGGCGCGGCGAGACCATTGCCACGCCGTGCCATACCTGCCGCGGCGCGGGGCTGGAACGAAAGAGCGTCAAGAAGAAGGTGCAAATTCCCGCGGGCGTGGACAGGGGCACGCAGATCCGCCTGGCAGGGGAAGGCGGGCCCGGCGTCAATGGCGGTCCAAGCGGCAGTCTGTTCCTTGTGCTGGATGTCCAGCCGCACAAGTTTTTCAAGCGCCGCGAAAACGACATCCTGCTCAACCTCGACATCAACGTGGCCCAGGCCACGCTCGGCGCGGACGTGGATGTTCCCACCCTCGACGGCGACGAGAAGTTGAAGATTCCCGCGGGCACGCAGCCTGGCAAGATCTTCCACCTGCGCGGAAAGGGTGTGCCGCACCTGCGCCGCAGCGGACGCGGCGACCAGCTGGTGATCGTCAACGTGGCGGTGCCCACCAAGTTGAGCAAGGAGCAGCGTGAGTTGTTCGAGAAACTGGCCGAGTCGCTTGGCGCCACGGTCAAGCCGCAGGAGAAGGGTTTCATCGATTGGCTGAATGATGCCTTTGGCGGATAAGAGACATAGTTTCTTAAACACAAAGGACACCAAGGTCACAAAGGAGCGCAAAAGGATTGATTTTCCCTTTGTGTACTTTGTGCCCTTCGTGTTGAGAGATTTTGTGGGCGGACGGAAGGTCCGCCTGCTTTGTTATATAATGCGGGCACTCTGATGGTACGTTTCCTGTTACGCATCTGGCAAAAATTCCCGAGCTGGGTGCACCTGCTCGTCTCCCGCATCGTACGTCCGCGCTTTCGCGTGGCGGTGGCAGCCATGATCTTCGACGAGCGGGGCAGGGTGGTACTGTTCAAGCACACGTATCGCAAGTTCGAATGGGGCATCCCGGCAGGCAGCCTCGAGCATCGTGAGCAGCCCGAACGTGCGGTCGTGCGTGAGTTCCGCGAAGAGACAGGCATGCAGATCGAAGTGCAAAAATTGTTGCTGGCTGAAAGTTCCAAAGATGACCATCACGTCAGCCTGATCTACCTGTGTCGCATCTCGAGCGGCGAATTCCGCGAGAGCAACGAGATCTGTGAGATGCGTTATTTCGCATTGGACGATCTGCCCGCCAGGATGCTCTCTGCCGAGAAAGACCTGGTCCGCCGCGTGGCGGACATGTTAAATTCACCGAAAGGAAAGTGACGATCCTGGTCACTGGATAAACTCATGAACTGGCTTGAAGTATCTCTCACCGTGGACGGCGAATTGGCCGAATCCGTGGCCGATGTGCTGGCGCGTTATGCGCCCAACGGCGTGATGACCGAACAGGGCGTCCGCTTCGTCAACGACGAGGACGAAGGCACCGCCACCGGGCCGATCACGGTCCGCGCCTATCTGGAGGTCAACGATCAGCTCGAAGAGACGCGCCAAAAGCTGGAGGAGTCGCTGTACTTCCTCGGGATGATCCAGCCCGTGCCCGCTCCCAGCTACAAGCAGATCGCCGACCAGAACTGGATGGAGGCCTGGAAGCAGCACTACAAGCCGATCCTGATTGCTCGTCGACTGGTGATCGTCCCCGCCTGGTTGGATTCTCCCCAGCCCGAGCGGATCCCGATCAAGATCAACCCGGGCATGGCCTTCGGCACGGGGACTCATCCCACCACCCAGCTTTGCCTGGAACTGGCCGAACTCTTTGCGGATAGCCACAAACTGTCCTCCGCCATCGATGTGGGCTGCGGATCGGGCATCCTCTCGATTGCGGCGCTCAAGCTCGGCGCGGAAAAAGTCCTCGGCGTGGACATCGACATCGAGTCGGTGCGCAACTCACGCGAGAATGCCGAGGTGAACGGCATCGGCGAGGAACTGCTCCTCGGTCAGGGCTCGGTGACGGAGGTGCTGGCGGGACAGTTCGCCTTCCAGTCCGCGCCGTTGGTGCTGGCCAATATCCTTGCGCCGATCATCATCCGCCTGTTTGGCATGGGCCTGGCGGACCTGGTCGAGCCGGGCGGCACGATCATCCTGAGCGGGATCCTGGCCGAACAGGAGCAAAACGTCATCGAGGCGGGGCAGGCTCACGGTCTGACCTTCGTGGAGCGCCGTCAGATGGGCGACTGGGTGGCCTTTTCCATGCAGCGCGGAGAATTGTCAAAATAAGTCAACTTTGTCAACAACGGACCTGATATAAACCGTCATCATCAAAAAAGGAGAATGACATGAAATCAGGTTTGTTGAAAGGCATTGGTGCCATCGCC
>CAZGFR010000003.1:48926-76270 GCA_964524485.1 uncultured Anaerolineaceae bacterium
TGGATATCCAGTCCGTGGCTACCCAGCTCGTCCCCGTGGCTACCCAGCTTATCCCCGCGGACAACGGCGGGGATTCTCAGCCGCCCGCCGACGACAGCGGAGGCCAGCTTTTATCGGATAACTTCGAGAGCCGCAGCAGCAACTGGGGCGTTGGATCCGACACGGACTACGAAGTCCAGTATGTGGATGGGGCGCTGCAGATCAAGGTGGTGCCTGCCAATATGAAGGTGTACAGCGGCCCGAACGGCACCTCATACAAGAACATCCACATCGAAGCGGATGCCATCAACCAGGGCAGCGATCCCAAGGCCGCCTTCGGCGTGCTCTGCAACCAGCAGGTGATCAACGAGGAGTTCTATTTCGGGTACGTCACCCCCAGCGGCGAATATGGCATCGTCAAGTCGGTCTTTATCAACGATGACGTGGAACTGACCTCGGGCAAGACCGACCTGATCTCGAAGGACGCGTCCACCTACCGCATCGGCATGGATTGCGCCGCCAACGGCACGATGACCCTCTACGTCAACGGTCAGCAGGTGGCCACCGCCTCCGATACCGAGTACGCGGGCGGCATGGTCGGCGTGATCGCCTGGAGCGGCGACGTGGAATCGGGCACGGTCGTTTCGTTCGACAATTATCTCCTGACCCAATTACCGTAACCATTCTGAAGCCCAGACAGCCGCCTGCGGGCGGCTGTCACTTTTTAACGGACTAATTTTTGTTTCTGTGCTATGATTCAAGCACCATGGACCGCCGCAAATTGTTCCTATATCTGGCCCTGAACGTGCTGGTTTCGGCCTGCGTGACGGGCGCGATCCTGTTCTGGTACGACCGCAACTACCGCGCCACCCTGTCGCCTGTGATCATCCCTGCGGCCGCCGTGGACGGGGGCGGGACCGCCGCTCCCGCAATGACGACCACCCCCCAGGGCGACATCTCCGTGGAGATCGTCAGCGTGGTGGGTGCGGGGACGCTGGATGCCGAGACGGTGTTCATCCGCTACAATGGCGATGGACAGTTGAACCTGGATGGCTGGCAGCTCAAAGACGAGGACGGCAACACCTTCACCTTTCCGCAGTTGACGTTGTATCCCAAGGGCGGGGTGCAGGTCCATACTGCTGCGGGCACCGACACGGTCATCGACCTGTATTGGGGCGTCCCCGACGCAGTTTGGAACTCGGGCGAGAACGCCCGCCTGTATGATTCGCAGGGCAACCTGCAGGCCGTGTATCGAATACCGTAATCTCCAAAAGCCAAAATGACTCAAGCCCTCTACCGCAAGTACCGCCCCAAAGGATGGGACACCGTGATCGGACAGGATCACGTGGTCCAGACCATCACGAACGCCATCAAGGCGGACCGTGTCGGCCATGCCTACCTGTTCGCGGGTCCCCGCGGCACGGGCAAGACCACGGTCGCGCGCCTGTTGGCCAAGGCGGTCAACTGTCAGAACCCCGACCCCGCGAGGCGTCCGTGCAACGAGTGTGACTTCTGCAAGGCCGTCAACGAGAACCGCTTCCTCGACCTGATCGAGATCGACGCCGCCTCCAACACTTCCGTGGACGATGTCCGCGACTTGCGCGACAAAATCAACTTTGCGCCGTCGCAGGGCAAGTACAAAATTTACATCATCGACGAAGTCCACATGCTCTCGACCGCCGCCTTCAACGCGCTGCTCAAGACCTTGGAGGAACCGCCTCCGCACGCCATCTTTGTGCTGGCCACCACCGAGATCCACAAGATTCCCGCCACGGTGCTCTCGCGCTGTCAGCGGCACGAGTTCCGCCGTGTGCCCGTGGACGAGATCGTTGCCAACCTCAAAGGCATCGTGGCCGCCGAGAACCTCAAGGCCGATGACGACGCTCTGACCCTGATCGCCCGTCAGTCAGCGGGCGGCATGCGTGACGCCCAATCCCTGCTCGACCAGCTCGCCTCGACGGGCGACACCATCACCCTGGCGCTGGCCCAGACCGTGCTCGGCACTGCCACCAGCCAAACCGTGCTGGACGTGGTCCACGCGGTTCTCGAAGCCGACCCCGCGCATGGTCTTGAGGCCATCCACAGGGCGCTCGACTCGGGCGCCGATCCGCGCTCGCTGGCGCGCCAGCTCGTCGAATATCTGCGCGGCCTGATGCTGATCCAGATGGGCAACGGCGACCAGGTCGAGGCCACCGCCGAAGTCCGCAAGCAGATGGACGCGCACGCGAAGTCGTTCTCGCCGGCCGAAGTATTGCGCATGATGAAAGTCTTCAACACGGCCGCGGCGGACCTGCGCGGCGGATGGCAACCGTCCCTGAGTTTGGAATTGGCCCTGGCGGAGTTGATGGAGCCTGCTCCAGTTTCGACGACGCAGCCTGCGCCTGCGGCGCGACCGTCCAGGCCCCAGCCTGCTCCCGCTCCACAAGCGGCGGCTCAGCCCAGGGCTGAGTCCGCGGAAGCGCCCAAGGGTGAGAAGCCGGTCATCGGGGCGGGGGAGGTCATCAAGGTCTGGAAGCAGATCATCGCATCCCTGCCCAGGACACAGGTCAACGTGGGCGGACTGCTCAACTCGGTCAAGTTGATCGACGTGCAGGGCAGCACGCTGATCCTCGGTTTTGCCAGCGATGTGCTGGTCGAGAAGATGAACAAGCCTGACCAGATCGAGGCCGCGCAAAAAGCTGTGGCCGATGTGCTGGGCGTCAACCTGACCATCCAGTGCACGGTGTCCACGGCCAAGGGCAAGGTCCCGTCGCACGTCCCGCAGGACGGCATGGTGGCCACGGCCATCCAGCACGGCGGCGAGATCGTGGACATGGACGAATAAGACCGATCAAATAATTAGGAGATTTTTATGGCTAAAGGATTCAATCGTGGGCCCGCGATGGGCGGACAGGGCGGCATGATGCAGCAGATTCAACGCCTGCAAAAGCAGATGGAGGAGACCCAGGCCAAACTGGCCGAAGAGACCGTCACCGCCACGGCGGGCGGCGGCGCGATCAAGGTCACCATGACGGGTGACCAGAAGTGCCGCGAAGTGGTCATCGACCCTGAACTGCTCAAGGACGCCGACGCTGAAATGTTGCAAGACCTGGTGCTCTCGGCCGTCAACATGGCGCTCGATCAGTCGCGTGAACTCGCGGCCCAGCGCATGGGCCCGCTGGCGGGCGGGTTGCCGTTCTAATATCCTGTGGAGGTGGGCAGCCGTCCGCCCCTACGAGATCATCCATGATCCTCCCCGAATCGATCCAATCTCTGATCACCTCCCTCGAACGCTTGCCTGGCATCGGACCCAAGTCCGCGTCACGGCTGGCCTTCTTCCTGTTGCGTGCGCCCGAGGAAGTCGCCCAGGACCTGTCCATGGCGCTGGCGAACCTCAAGGCAAACACGGCATTGTGCCAGGAATGTTTCAACATCATGCAGGCGGGCCGCGAACGCTGCGAGATCTGTGAGTCGCCGTCGCGTGACGGCAGCCTGATCTGCGTGGTGGAAGAAGCGCTGGATGTGTTAGCCTTGGAGCGGACAGGCGGTTATCAGGGGAAATACCACGTGTTGCAAGGCGTCCTCTCGCCCATCGAAGGCATTGGCCCTGACGACCTCAAGATCAAGCCGCTGTTCGAACGGGTGGGGCAGGGCGGCGTGGACGAGGTCATCCTAGCCACCAACCCCAGCATGGAGGGCGATGCCACGGCGCTGTATCTTCGTCAACATTTGGAGCCGCTGGGCGTCCGAGTCACGCGCCTGGCGCGTGGATTGCCCGTGGGCGGCGACCTGGAATACGCCGACCAGAACACGCTTCTGCGGGCGCTGTCAGGCCGACAGGAAATGGGTTAGCCAAAATTTTGGCCAAATAAAACAGGAACTGCCGTTTGGGACAGTTCCTGTTTTTCGTTGGGAAGTCGGATGGGTCACACGCTCAGACTGAGGACGGCGATGAAGTGGAACAGGGCTGCCAGCAGCACGAAGATGTGCCACACCTCGTGGAAGCCGAACACGCCGGGCTTGAAGTTGAACATTTTGGTCATGTACACCACCGCGCCGAGCGTGTAGGTTACGCCGCCGACGATGAGCCAGGTCAGCACCCAGGGCGAGAGATTGGCCACAATCTGCCCGATCACCGCCAGGACCAGCCAGCCCATCACGATGTAGATACCCGCGTTCAACCAGCGCGGCGCGCGGATGTAGAAGATCTTCACTACGATCCCGATCACCGCCAGCGACCAGATGACCGTCAACATGCCCCACTTCCAGTACCCCGTCAGGGCGCTGACGCAGAAGGGCGTGTAGGTCCCGGCGATCAGCACGTAGATGGCGGAATGGTCGATCTTACGGAAGATCTCCAGCGCCTTATCCTTGACCTGTACCATGTGATACGTGGCGCTGGCCGAGAATAGGAAGATTAGACTTGTGCCGTAGACCGTCAGTGAGATGACCTTGGCGGGCGTGCTCCACCCGACGATCAGCAGGGTGATCAAGCCGATCACGGCCAGGATCGCGCCGCCCCAATGGGTCAGGCTGTTGACGGGTTCACGCATTTTTTTGAACATGGATACTCCTATGGATAAGATGGACCGATAAGGTTTTGAAGCAGGACGGTTACGATTCCTGGGCGGGCTGTTCGCTGGATGCCCGGCTTTTTGTTGGCTTGCCGAAGAGGACGGTCCCTGCCAGCAGGGCGCCGGTCACCAACAGCATGACAGGCACGGCAAACTTCATCAACAGGTTATTGTTGAAGACGCTGATGAAAGCCATGATGAAGAACCCTCCGCCTGCGACCGCGAACAGGATATTCGCCGCGAGCCGCACCCCGGAGGAGCCGATGACGATTCCCAGGATCAGCAGGCCCACGCCCACCGACAGGAACTCCAGCGGCCAGAGCAATGCCCAGGCCTGCCATAACCCGGTCGCCGCGCAGAACAGGAACAGCAGGCCGTTGAATCCCAGGATCGAGGCGGGGATTGCCAGGGCGGGCACGCGCATGAAGAAGGCGGCCAGGGTAAAGCCCAGGGCGAGCGCCAGCACTTCCACGGGCCAGGCCACCGCCCAGACACCCCAACGATTTGTCAGGCTGGCGAACAACAGAATGCCGCCCGTCGCCAGAACGGGGATGCCGGGGATGAAGAACGCGCCAAACCCACGGCGGGAAATGCCCAACAGGCCGGCGGCGGTCAATCCCAGCCCAGCCAGCAGGACGACGACAGGCCACAGCTTCCAGGCTTTGGTGGCGAGAAAGAGATTGCCCGCCAGCAGGGTCGCTCCCGTTATGAGCAGGACTGCGCCGGCGATCAGGCTGAAAACACGTTCAGGTTTCATAGTGGACCTCCAGGTCAAAAGGGAATCAGGCCAGCAAAAGGGCCAAAAGGATGATAATCATCGAAAGCGCGACGCAGACCAGGGTCAGGATCAAGCCAAAGGCTTTTGACCAAGCCAGCGGCGCTCCTTCGATCTGATTGATTCGGATCGGGACAAAGATCGATACCAATAGGACCAACAACTCGAACATCCACAGGAAATTCCAATCCTGCCAGCGCCCCGTCACCGCGCTGTACGCCAGGAGCAGTCCGCTCCCGAACACGATCCCGCTGGGGATCATCAGCCAGTGACGCTCGATGCTCCAGCCGATCAGGGCCAGCAGGCTCGCCGTCAGGAATATCTCGATGGGCCAGGCGCGGGACAGTAAAGGCTTTCCGCTGAAATTGGAGAGCGCAACGGCAAACATGTTGGCGATGAGGAACAAGGCCAACCCGCCGAAGATGGCCGAAGGGACGCTCGGGCGTGGGATTCGCCACGAGCGGATTCTCCCGGTCAGGTCTTCGAACAACCCGCTCGACGGGAAGCCTGCTTCCGCTTCCCCGGCCGCTGCCCGTCGGACGGGCTGGATATTCGCGTCCGTGTCGGCCTCTGCAAAGCGGTGGTCCGTGATGTGGCTGCGAGCCGCTCCCGAAAAGACAGCCTGTTGCGGGAACCTGGATGGCGGCAGGGCGGCGGGCTGTTCCTCCACACTCAAGTGGGCGGCCGCCTGCTGAAGCGCCTCCGCCATCTCGTCCGCGCTTTGGAAGCGGTCTTCTGGATCTTTTGCCAGCGCCTTGAGCACAACCCGCTCCAACTCCACAGGCAGGCTTGGATCAATCTCCGTCGGGAGGGGCAGGGGATCGTTAAGATGCTTCATCAGGATCGCCAGCGGCGTGTCGGCATCGAAGGGCGTGTACCCGGTCAGCATCTCGAACAGGACGATGCCGAGAGAGTAGATGTCACTGCGGCGATCATATTGGTTTTTGAGTCCCTGCTCGGGGGCCATGTAATTGAGCGTGCCCATCAGCGCGCCCGAGGCCGTGTGCTGGGTGCTGCCCACGATCTGCGCGATGCCGAAATCCGTCAACACCGCCTCCCCCTTTTTGTTGAGCATGATGTTGGCAGGTTTGATGTCGCGATGGATGACGCCTTCGCTGTGCGCATACGCTAGTCCGCGCAGCACGTCGCCCAGGATGCGCACGGTCTCGGCCAGGGGCATGCGCTGATTACGGATGCGATACTCGTTCAGGCGTGCGCGCAGCGTATCCCCTTCGAGCAGTTCCATGACCATGTAATACAGATCATCCTGCACGTCGAAATCGAAGACTTGCACGATGTTGACGTGACGCAAGCCCGAGACCGAATGCGCCTCGCGGCGGAACCGCTCCAGGAATTCGGCATCTTCAGCCAGGTCGGTGCGCAGGACCTTGACCGCCATATAACGGTCCAGTTGCGGATGGTAGGCCTTGTAAACCTGCGCCATGCCGCCGCGCCCGAGCGCCTTGACGATGCGATATTTTCCGAGGGTTGTCCCTTCGAGGGATGAGGATGAGGACATCTTTGTGCTCCGCTTTCTTTCAGTGTGGATATTACCCCCGCTGGTGAAAAACAACCTATCCATTGGCTAACAACGGGCTAATGGTTTACCCGTCATTCCATATCAGATTTTCCAAGCAACTTATAACCCAGGCCGCGCACGGTCACCAGCAGGATGGGGGTGTTGGCGTCTTCCTCGATCTTGGTCCGCAGCCGCCGAATCAGGTTTTCGATCTGATAGTCGTAGATTCCTGCCTGGTACTCGGGCCACACAGCCCTGCCGATTTCATCCTTCGAGCAGACCTTTCCGCGATTCTTCTGGAGATGGGCCAGGAGGAGAAATTCCTTGGGCGACAACTGAATGACTCGTCGATTCAATCGTACGATGCCAGCCTCAAGGTTGATCTCCAACTCTGGAAAAGGCGTTTCGCGTGTGGTCGTGTCTGGATCATGGAAGGTGAACGAAACATCGCCTATGGAAATCTGGTCCCCGTCTCTCAATTGGATGCTATCCAACACGCGTTCCCCATTCAAAAAGGTCCCGTTGGTGCTGCCCATGTCATCCAGAAATACCCTTCGTCCCTTGCGTCGGATGTGAGCATGTTCCCGGGAGGCGCGTTGACTGATGATGACGATCTCGTTTTCCACTGCACGCCCGAGGCGGGTGACCGTTTGTTCGAGCGGATGTTCCTGCTTGTACGAGTCTCGGAGGTAGGGTGTGTTTGAATTCATCTGAACTCCTGATGACGCATGTCCCATAGTATAGCATGGGGGTTGTAAAGCCACATAACAAGGACTGACAGTCCTGGATCGTCATGCCATCTTCCGAAATTCTTTAAGGTTTATACCCTTGCGTGAAAATATGCATGTGATAAAATGTTGCTTCGCGTGTGGGAAACCGCACGCTGCCCTTTGACAATGTATAGCGAATGAAGTGCAAACGGATTTTTTTAAGGTCGAGTTTTCAAGCAAGTACGAAATATCCCTTGACAAAATCAGTGAAAAGCATATAATCATCCTTCGCCAGTACATTCACGAAAGATCTTGTCCCCCACGACAGATCGATTACAACTAAGCAAACCGTCTCACGTCAGAGACACAAACCAGAAGGTTTTGCAGTCTGACGAGCCGATGTGAAAGAAGCATCGGTGTTTTTGTCTGTATGGCGAGGATGAGCGGTGGCGGCGGGTAGAAAGTGACCCGGTCAAATGGCGAGCACCTTAACAACTGAAGAGTGATAGGAAGCAACAATCTGTTAATTCCAGTGAAAACTCCGTAACACTTACACTCGCAAGAGTGAAAATTTTTTGCGGAGAGTTTGATCCTGGCTCAGGATGAACGCTGGCGGCGTGCCTAATACATGCAAGTCGAACGAGGTGCCTTTTGTAGCAATACGGAGGGTATCCTAGTGGCGAACGGGTGAGTAACGCGTTGGTGACCTGCCCCAAAGTGTGGGATAACAGTCCGAAAGGATTGCTAATACCGCATGTGGTCTTCGGGTTTAGAAACCGATGACTAAAGCAGTAATGCGCTTTGGGAGGGACCTGCGTCCCATCAGCTAGTTGGTGAGGTAACGGCCCACCAAGGCGACGACGGGTAGGGGACCTGAGAGGGTGGCCCCCCACAATGGAACTGAAACACGGTCCATACACCTACGGGTGGCAGCAGTAGGGAATATTGCACAATGGGCGAAAGCCTGATGCAGCAACGCCGCGTGTGCGATGAAGGCCTTCGGGTCGTAAAGCACTTTTCTGGGAGATGAGAAAGGACAGTATCTCAGGAATAAGTCTCGGCTAACTACGTGCCAGCAGCCGCGGTAAAACGTAGGAGGCAAGCGTTATCCGGATTCACTGGGTGTAAAGCGCGTGCAGGCGGTTCGGTAAGTTGGGCGTGAAATCTCCTGGCTCAACTAGGAGAGGTCGTTCAATACTACCGGACTTGAGAGTGGTAGAGGAAGATGGAATTCCCGGTGTAGTGGTGAAATGCGTAGATATCGGGAGGAACACCAGTGGCGAAGGCGATCTTCTGGACCATTTCTGACGCTCAGACGCGACAGCTAGGGTAGCAAACGGGATTAGAGACCCCGGTAGTCCTAGCCGTAAACGATGTGAACTTGGCGTCGGTGGCTTAAACACCATCGGTGCCGCAGCAAACGCGATAAGTTCACCACCTGGGGACTACGGCCGCAAGGTTAAAACTCAAAGGAATTGACGGGGGCCCGCACAAGCAGCGGAGCGTGTGGTTTAATTCGATGCTACACGAAGAACCTTACCTGGGCTTGACATGCAAGTGGTAGTGATCTGAAAGGTGAACGACCCGCAAGGGAGCTTGCACAGGTGTTGCATGGCTGTCGTCAGCTCGTGTCGTGAGATGTTCGGTTAAGTCCGCTAACGAGCGCAACCCTCGCTACGTGTTACATGTGTCACGTAGGACCGCCGGTATTAAGCCGGAGGAAGGTGGGGATGACGTCAAGTCAGCATGGCCTTTATGTCCAGGGCTACACACACGCTACAATGGTCGGTACAATGGGTTGCTAAATCGCGAGATGGAGCCAATCCCCTAAAGCCGGCCTCAGTTCAGATTGCAGGCTGCAACTCGCCTGCATGAAGTCGGAGTTGCTAGTAAACGCGCGTCAGCTATAGTGCGTTGAATACGTTCTCGGGCCTTGTACACACCGCCCGTCACGTCATGGGAGCTGGTAACACCCGAAGCCGGTAGTCTAACCGCAAGGAGGACGCCGTCGAAGGTGGTGCTGGTGACTGGGACGAAGTCGTAACAAGGTAGGTGTACCGGAAGGTGCGCCTGGATCACCTCCTTTCTAGAGTTTCCGAGCTAAGGTCTCCCTCACGGGAGATTGGTGCTCTACTCAATATCTAAACCCCCACGGTGATGGGGTGCTGGATAGACAGAAAACGTTTCCTATCACTTCTCAGTTGTTGAGGATGTACCCTGGGCTTGTAGCTCAGTTGGTTAGAGCACTGTGCTGATAACGCAGGGGTCACAGGTTCGAATCCTGTCAAGCCCACTAACCCTGGCAAGTCCTGGGGATGTAGCTCAGCGGGAGAGCAGCGCCTTTGCAAGGCGAAGGTCACGGGTTCAAATCCCGTCATCTCCACTGAGTGTTTGAGAACGATCGGAGAGAGACAAAACTTGTTGAATGCTGATCTGGTCTGAAAACGAGGAAGTGCACCGAGTTGGGTTGTTCTGCGGCCCGGCGGTGTAGCCGGGTCGAATTGTCTCTGAAAGCTGAATAAGTTGAAGGGCGATCGATGCCCTGGAGAAATCAAGAGCATCGGTCACCGGTCAACGGTGAGTGCACCTTAAAAACTGAATAGCAATTGATGTAGGCCGATCAAGCATTTGATCAAAAGAAAGCGAAAAGTATCAATTTCTCCGCATCACGTGGAGAAGCTACTAAGAGCTTACGGTGAATGCCTTGGCGCCAAATGCCGATGAAGGACGTGGGACACTGCGATAAGCCTCGGGTAGCCGTGTACAGGCGATAATCCGGGGATGTCCGAATGGAGAAATCCACTACAGCGAACCTGTAGTATCCGCTGGTTGAACACATAGACCAGTGGAGGGGAACCTGGGGAACTGAAACATCTAAGTACCCAGAGGAAAAGAAATAATTTCCCTAGTAGTGGCGAGCGAACGGGAAAAAGCCCAAACCGCCTCTGCTTGCAGAGACGGGGTTGTAGGACCGGCATATGGAAGTTACAAAACAGTCAATTAGCGGAAAGGTGTGGGAAAGCCTGCCATAGAGGGTAATAGCCCCGTATGCGAAAATTGACTGCCTTCCGTCGAGTTCCTGAGTACTGCCGGGCACGCTAATCCGGCAGGAAACTGGGGAGTCCACTCTCCAAGGCTAAATACATTTGGCGACCGATAGTGAACAAGTACCGTGAGGGAAAGGTGAAAAGTCCCCCTGTTCGGGGAGTGAAATAGAACCTGAAACCGTAAGCTTACAAGCAGTTGGAGGGCTAACAGCAGGTTGAGCGCTGTAGAAATACAGATGTTCCTTGCTATGCCTGACAGCGTGCCTCTTGGAGAATGAGCCTGCGAGTTAATCTCAGTGGCGAGGTTAAGGGAGTGACACCCGAAGCCGTAGCGAAAGCGAGTCTTAATAGGGCGTATAGTCGCTGGGATTAGGCCCGAAACCGTGTGAGCTACCCATGGGCAGGGTGAAGCGAGTCTAATCGCTCGTGGAGGCCCGAACCCACTAACGTTGCAAAGTTAGGGGATGACCTGTGGGTAGAGGTGATATGCCAATCGAACACGGAGATAGCTGGTTCTCCCCGAAATAGCTTTAGGGCTAGCGTCAAGCGTTTAGTACTGGAGGTACAGCACTGAATGGGCTAAGGGGCTTACAGCTTACTGAACCCAATCAAACTCGGAATGCCAGTACTCCATAGCTTGGCAGTCGGACTCCGGGAGATGAGTTTCGGGGTCGAAAGGGAAACAGCCCAGATCATCGGCTAAGGTCCTCAAATCTATGCTAAGTGGTGAACGAGGTGAGGTTACTTGAACAACCAGGAGGTTGGCTTAGAAGCAGCCACCCTTTAAAAAGTGCGTAACAGCTTACTGGTCTAGTGACCTTGCGCGGAAAACTTAACGGGGCTAAGCATAGTACCGAAGCCATGGGTCTCAACGCAAGTTGGGGCAGTAGGGGAGCGTTCTGTCAGCGGTGAAGGTCGATCGTAAGGGCGACTGGAGCGGACAGAAGTGAGAATGCAGGCATGAGTAGCGAACAAACACGTGAGAACCGTGTTCGCCGTAAATCTAAGGTTTCCGACGCCAGGTCATTCCGCGTCGGGTTAGTCGGGTCCTTAGCCGAGGCCGAGAGGCGTAGGTGATGGACATCCGGTCAACATTCCGGAACCGCTTGAAATGAGTGATGAGGGGACGCAACGAGGTAGGCCAGCCCATTATTGGATTTGGGTGCGATCCATCTAGGCGTTGAGACTGGTAGGTAAATCCGCCGGTTGAGCTGAGGTGGGAGCGAGCCGTAAGGCGAAGTGGTTGAGCCTTGTTGCCAAGAAAAGCCTCTAAACGTTGATTTTCAAGCGCCCGTACCGCAAACCGACACTGGTAGATGGGTAGAATATACCAAGGCGAACGGGAGAACCCTCGTTAAGGAATTAGGCAACATGACCCCGTAACTTCGGGAGAAGGGGTACCCTCTAGGGTGTTGAGCCCAGGAGGGTCGCAGTGAAATGGTTCTGGTGACTGGTTAACAAAACCACAGGTCTCTGCTAAGCCGTAAGGCGATGTATAGGGGCTGACGCGTGCCCAGTGCCGGAAGGTTAAAGGGAGAGGTTAGCGCAAGCGAAGCTTTGAACTGAAGCCCCGGTGAACGGCGGCCGTAACTATAACGGTCCTAAGGTAGCGAAATTCCTTGTCGGGTAAGTTCCGACCCGCACGAACCGCGTAACAATCAGAACACTGTCTCGACGAGGGACCCGGTGAAATTGAAATGGCTGTGAAGATGCGGCCTACCCGCAGCAGGACAAAAAGACCCCGTGGAGCTTTACTGCAGTTTGGCATTGCGTTTGGGTATGATCTGTGTAGCATAGGTGGGAGGCTTTGAAGCTGGGGCGCTAGCCTCGGTGGAGCCGTCAGTGAAATACCACCCTGATTATATTTAGACCCTAACCCCATTCCGTAATCCGGATGGGGGACCGTGCCAGATGGGCAGTTTGACTGGGGCGGTCGCCTCCCAAAAAGTAACGGAGGCGCCCAAAGGTTCCCTCAGGCAGAATGGAAACCTGCCATAGAGTGTAAAGGCATAAGGGAGCTTGACTGTAAGGCCAACGCGCCGAACAGAGACGAAAGTCGGGCTTAGTGATCCCACGATACCGCGTGGAAGGGTCGTGGCTTACCGGATAAAAGCTACCCCGGGGATAACAGGCTGGTGAAGTCCAAGAGTTCACATCGACGACTTCGCTCGGCACCTCGATGTCGGCTCATCGCATCCTGGGGCTGGACAAGGTCCCAAGGGTCGGGCTGTTCGCCCGTTAAAGCGGTACGCGAGCTGGGTTCAGACCGTCGTGAGACAGGTCGGTCTCTATCCGCTGTGGGCGTAAGGGATTTGAGAGGAGCTGCTCCTAGTACGAGAGGACCGGAGTGGACTGACCTCTGGTGTGCCAGTTGTCGCGCCAGCGGCATTGCTGGGTAGCTATGTCGGGCAGAGATAACCGCTGAAAGCATCTAAGTGGGAAACTCGCCTCAAGATTAGATCCCTGTATTCTGGTTAACAGAGTAAGACCGCAGGAAGACTACCTGCTACATAGGCAGCAAGTGTAAGCACAGTAATGTGTTGAGCTAAGCTGTACTAATGGTCGAGGGCTTCCTCCCGTGGTGCGGAGAACTTGGTACTTTTCAAAAAAACTACATTCAATTGCTGTTCAGACCAACCTAGTGAAATTGTCTCTTGGTGATTTGAGCGACGTGGGTACACCCGGTTACATCCCGAACCCGGAAGTTAAGCACGTCAGCGCCGATGGTACTTGGAGGGAGGCCTCCTGGGAGAGTAGGTCATTGCCAAGAGACTTTTCTTTTAATAATTCTCGGGGCTTGTTTGCCCTGACAGCATTAAAATCTTCTCAGTGTCATGCTTGTATAGTATAATCCGCACGCTGACTTGGCTGAGGGTTTTCATCCCTCCTTTTCATAGATGAGGAGTGTGAAGCGTCTCTTTGATCGCACGATCATGTATGTCGTTTCTTCCTGATGTGTCCCTCGGCCTGCTTGTCTGAGTCCGAGGTTTTCTTTTTCAGAAGGCCTGTTCGAAAGGAGGTGAATTTCGTGGCTGTTGTCAATTTGCGCAATGGTGAGTCGCAGGACTCCCTGCTCAAGCGGTTTCGCAAGAAAATCGTCAAGAGCGGAATTTTAAGCACTGTGCGCCGCAAACGCTGGTTCGTCTCCAAGAGTGAGCAGCGCCGCATGGAGAAGAAGAAGGCGATCCGCCGCATCAAGCGTCGCCAGTTCAAGGATAACGAGTAAGTCTGGGCTGTTTTCGGCCCGTGTCAGGAGGTTGCATGGCAAAAGATGAAGGCAAAATCAAGATGGAAGGCACCGTCGTGGAGGCGCTTCCAGGGACACAATTCCATGTGAAACTGGATAACGGCCACCAGGTGCTGGCCTATCTTTCCGGTAAGATGCGCAAGTATTACATTCGCATTCTGCTGGGGGACCGTGTCTCTGTCGAAATGTCTCCGTACGATCTGACCCGTGGGCGTATCACCTTCCGCCATCGTAAGAACTCCAATGGCACGACCACCCTCGAGTCGCTCGGCTAGTCCTCCTGTATTTATTTCAATAAAAAAAGACCTCCGCAAAACGGAGGTCTTTTTTATTATTGTCAGGCTGGCTTTATGGCAGGGTGCGGAAGGAGTCCAGTACCTTCATATAATTGGCGCGCTCGAAGGCGGCGGGTTCAGCCACGGACTGCTGGCTCATGCTGCCCTGCATCTGCTGGATGGACTCGTACTCGCGCTCCTTCATCCAGGCCTGGATCTGGTCCAACATGGGGGCGACGATCTTCGGGCCTTCGTGGAGCAGGGCGGAGGCCATCATCGTGACCTTGGCGCCCGCCATCATGCCCTTGAGTACGTCGGCGGCGGTGTGGACTCCGCTGGTGATGGCCAGGTCGGCCGGGGTCTTGCCGCTGAGGATCGAGACCCAGCGCAGGGGCAGGCGCATCTCGGCGGAGGTGCTCAGGTCCAGGCTGTGGACGATCTCCAACTCGTCGAGGTCGAAATCGGGCTGGTAGAAGCGATTGAACAGAACCAGGCCCTTGGCGCCCGCGCTCACCAACCGGTGGGCAAAGTTGGACAGGCTGGTGATGTAGGGACTGAGTTTCACGGCCAGCGGAATGCTGATGGCCGAACTGACGTCAGCCACCAGGTCCACCTGGGCGTTTTCGAGGTCTTCACTCTTCAGGTTGGGGTCGGTGGCCATGTAGTACAGATTCAGCTCGAGGGCGTCGGCGCCGGCATCCTGGATGCGGCGGGCGTAACGGGTCCAGCCGCCGCGGGAGACGCCGTTCAGGCTGCCGATGACGGGGATGCTGAGGGTCTTCTTCAGGCTGGATACCATGTCGAGGTATTTATCGGGACCCAGGCTGTAGGTCCCCGAGTCGGGGAAGTAGGACATGGCTTCGGCGCCGGTGTCGCTGCTGCGGGTCAGGTAGTGGTCCAGTTCGAGGCTTTCGTGGATGATCTGCTCTTCGAAGAGGGAATACATCACGATGGCGGACACGCCCGCCTCTTCCAGTTGTTTGGCCCGTTCGACCTTTTTGGACAGGGGCGAGGCGGAGGCCACGATGGGATTTTTCAGTTTCAAGCCGAGGTAGGTGGTGGACAGGTCAGTCATGGTGACTCCTTGATCGTCAATGTGTGTTTGGAATGAAAAGGGGCCAGGGATTCGCCCGGCCCCTCTCTTATGCTAGCTTTCCTTGTTCTCGCTGCCGTTATAGTGCATGGCAGCCATCTGCTGGTAGAGCGTCCAGCGAGCTTTGGCGTCGTGCTGGGCCTCTGCCATCAGTTTCTCGGCGCGGACCTCGTCCATCTGGGTGAGCATGCGATAACGGGTCTCGTTATAGGCATATTGCGACACGGGGATGGACGGTTCCTTCGACTCGATCAGGAGCGGATTCTGTCCCTTCTCGGCCAGGCGCGGATCGTAGCGGTACATCGGCCAGTGGCCCGACTGGACCGCCAGTTTCTGCTGCTCGAGGCCCTTGGCCATGTCGTAGCCGTGGGCGATGCAGTGGCTGTAGGCGATGATCAGGGACGGGCCATCATAGGCCTCGGCCTCGAGGAAGGCGCGCAGGGTCTGCTGGTCGTTGGCGCCCATGGCGACGCGCGCCACGTAGACGTAGCCATAGGACATGGCGATCAGGCCAAGGTCCTTCTTGGGCAGGCTTTTGCCGCCCATGGCGAACTTGGCGACCGCCGCGCGCGGCGTGGATTTGCTGGCCTGGCCGCCCGTGTTGGAGTACACCTCGGTGTCGAGCACCAGGATGTTGACGTTGCGGCCGCTGGCGAGGACGTGGTCGAGACCGCCGTAACCGATATCGTAGGCCCAGCCGTCGCCGCCCATGATCCAGACGGATTTCTTGACCAGGGCGTCGGCCACGCTGACCAGGTCACGGGCGCGGCTGTCCTGGCTGTTGGCCAGTTTGGTCTTGAGGATGGCGACCCGCCCGCGCTGCTCCTCGATGCCCGCCTCGGTGGACTGGTCGGCTTTGAGGATGGCGGATATCAGGTCTGTGCCGAGTTCCTTCTCGAAGCCCGCCAGCAGTTCGCAGGCGTAATCGTGCTGCTTGTCGATGGTCAGGCGCATGCCCAAGCCGAATTCCGCGTTATCTTCGAACAGGGAGTTCGACCAGGCGGGACCGCGTCCCTTGGCGTCCACGGACCACGGGGTGGTGGGCAGGTTGCCGCCGTAGATGGACGAGCAGCCCGTAGCGTTGGCCACGACCGCGCGATCGCCGAAGAGCTGGGTGACGAGCTTGACGTAGGGAGTCTCGCCGCAGCCCGCGCAGGCGCCGCTGAACTCAAAGAGCGGGCGCAGGAGCTGCGAGTTCTTGATGGTGGAAGGGTTGACCAGCTTGCGGTCCAGGTCGGGGATCTCCATGAAGAAGTCCCAGTTCTTGGCTTCGCTTTCGCGTAGGGGCGGCTGCGGGACCATGTTGAGCGCCTTGCGGCCCACCTGGGTCTTGTCCTTGGCGGGGCAGACTTCCACGCACAGCGTGCAGCCCGTGCAGTCCTCGGGGGCCACCTGGACGGTGTAGGCCATGCCGGGGAATTCCTTGAACTTCGAGTCCATCGACTTGAAGGTTTCGGGCGCGCTGGCCAGGGCAGCCTTGTCGTACACCTTGTGGCGGATGACAGCGTGCGGGCAGACCATCACGCATTTGCCGCACTGGATGCACAGGTCGGCTTCCCAGACGGGGATTTCGAGCGCCAGGTTGCGCTTTTCCCACTGCGTGGTGGCGGTGGGGAAGGTGCCGTCGACGGGGAAGGCCGAAACAGGGATGTTGTCGCCATCGGCGTCGATGATCTGGCCGAGCACGTTGCGGACAAACTCGGGCGCCTCGGCGGGCACAGGCAGGCGGCGTGACTTGGTGGCCGTGACCTTGCCCGGGACCTTGACCTCATACAGGTTCGAGACGGTGGCGTCCACCGCGTCGAAGTTCATCTTGACGACGGCTTCGCCGCGCTTGCCGTAGGTCTTCTCAATCGCGTGCTTGATCTCGGCGATGGCCTGTTCGCGCGGCAGGACGCCGCTGATGGCAAAGAAGGCCGTCTGCATGATGGTGTTCATGCGGCCGCCCATGCCGGTCTTTTCGGCCACTTCGTAGCCGTTGATCACGTAGAACTTGAGCTTCTTCCCGACGATATCCTTCTGGACTTCGATCGGCAGGTTGTCCCAAACCTCTTCGGGGCCGTACAGGCTGTTCAGCAGGAAGGTGCCGCCCGGCTTGGCATACTTAAGCATGTCCACGCGTTCGAGGAAGGTGAACTGGTGGCAGGCCACGAAACTGGCCTGGTTCATTTCGATCAGGTACGGCGCGCGGATCGGCTTGGGGCCAAAGCGCAGGTGCGACATGGTCACGGTGCCAGACTTCTTCGAGTCGTAGTAGAAGTAGCCTTGCGCATAGTTGTCGGTCTCTTCGCCGATGATCTTGATCGAGTTCTTGTTGGCGCCCACAGTGCCGTCGGAGCCGAGGCCGAAGAACAGACAGCGCACGGTCTCTTCATATTCGATGGAGAAGGAGGCGTCCACGTCCAGGCTGGTGTGGGCCACGTCGTCCACGATGCCGACCGTGAAGTGGTTCTTGGGCGCAGGCTTGGACAACTCGTCCAGCGTGGCCTTGACCATCGCGGGCGTAAATTCCTTCGAGGACAGGCCGTAACGGCCGCCGATGACCTTGACGTTCGCGCGACCACCCTCGACCAGGGCGTTGACCACGTCCAAATAGAGTGGTTCGCCGGTGGCGCCGGGTTCCTTGGTGCGGTCGAGCACAGCCACACTCTTGACGCTGGCGGGCAGAGTCTTGAGGAACTGTTCAATGGGGAAGGGGCGGTACAGGCGTACGCGGATCGCGCCAACCTTTTCGCCCTTGGCGGCCAGGTAGTTGACCGTCTCTTCGGCGGTCTCGCCGCCCGAGCCCATCAGCACGACCACGCGCTCGGCCTGGGGATGGCCGACGTAGTCGAACAGGTGGTATTGGCGGCCGGTGACCTGGGCGAACTTGTCCATGGCGTCCTGGGTGAGATCGGGCGTGACCGCATAAAACGGGTTGACCGTCTCGCGCATCTGGAAGTACACATCCGGGTTCTGGGCGGTGCCGCGCAGGACGGGGTGTTCGGGGGAGAGGGCGCGGGCGCGGTGGGCGCGGATCAGGTCCTCATCGATCAGGGCGCGCAAATCGTCGTCGGTCAACTGGGTGATCTTGGTCACCTCGTGCGAGGTGCGGAAGCCGTCGAAGAAATGCAGGAACGGCACGCGCGCCTTGAGGGTGGCCATCTGTGCAATGGCGGCGAAGTCATGCGCCTCCTGGACGGAGCCCGAGGAGAGCATCGCCCAGCCGGTTTGGCGGCAGGCCATCACATCCTGATGGTCGCCGTAGATCGAGAGCGCGTGGGCCGCAATGGCGCGCGCCGCCACGTGGAAGACCGTGCTGGTGAGTTCGCCCGCGATCTTGTACATGTTGGGGATCATCAGCAGCAAGCCCTGCGAGGCGGTGAAGGTGGTCGTCAGGGCGCCCGTCTGGAGTGCGCCGTGCACGGCGCCCGCGGCGCCGCCCTCGGACTGCATTTCGATCACCGTGGGGACGGTGCCCCACAGGTTCTTCTTGCCCTTGGCTGACCACTCGTCGGAGAACTCGCCCATGGCCGAGGAGGGGGTGATCGGGTAGATCGCGATCACTTCGCTCAAACGGTGGGCGACGGAGGCTGTGGCTTCATTGCCATCGATGGTGATAACAGGACGTTTCATACATGCTCCTTTAGGAAACAAGCCCGCAGGCTCGTAAATGTGCTAACTGTGAATTTTATCACAATTTTGTGAGAGCGCTTCAACCAAGTTTATCCCCGGGGTAGACGTGGCGATAGTTATTAAAGGCCTGAATTAAGGTGCGGGTTGTCATATTTTGGATAAACTCGGTGGACTTCAACTCAAACAAAAAACGGCAGCGATTCACTGCCGTTTTTTCGATCAAGCGTTTGGAATTTCATCCAGGTCGAAAAAGATTTGCAGACCCCGCTCACGCCCCACCTCCACCATCCGATCCGCGCCCTGGGAGGCGCCGCCGATGCGCAGGACGGCGTCACATTTTTCGAGCAGGCGCTCTGCGATGGGATGGAAGATCTCATCGAAGGCTGCATCGCCGACCCGCTGGGAGCCCGCCAGATGCACGAGCGGGAGGGCGAACCATTCTCCCAGCACAGGGATATGCCCCTTGCGGAAGATGGGCAGGGCGCAGGCCTCCATAACGCGGACGTTGGCGGCCATCTTTTCGGGGTCGTCACCCGTGCCTGAGCGATATGGCCCCGCGATCAGGATCATCATCTGCATGCTCATCGATATTTCTCCAGATAGGGGCGTGCCAGGAACAGCGCTGCCAGGGATTTGGCATCGGGCATCTCGCCGCGTTCGGCCATGGCCAGCGCCTCGCGGACGGGCATTTTCTCCACCTGCAGGAACTCATCCGCGTCGGCCTCGAGCGGATCGTGCCGCAGGTCGGTGGCGAGGAAGACGGCCATGAACTCGGTCGAGTAGCCGGGCGCGAGGTAAAAGTCGCCCACGCGTACGAGGGTGTCGGCGGCCATGCCCGTTTCCTCGCGGATCTCGCGGGCGGCGCATTCGGCGTGGGGTTCGTCGCCGTCGCGGGTGCCGGCGGGCAACTCGAGCAGGTCCAGGCCTGCGGCGTGACGGTATTGACGCACGAAAAGCATGTTCCCGTCCGCATCCACAGGGATGATGACGACCGAACCGCCGTGCTCGACGATCTCGAAGCGGGTCTCGTTCCCGTCAGGGGTCTTCAGATAGTCGCGGCGGATCTTGAAAGCCCGCCCCTGAAAGAGCGGCTCCGATCTGAGCAATTCAAAAGGCATGAGTTCCTCCAGTCAATAGAAAAAAAGCCCAGGAGCAGGCCTGGGCTTTTGTGTTTCATTCGGCGTTACGGGATGTTCAACTTCTGCCCTGCGGTAAGCTTGGCCGAGAGGGCGATGCCGTTATACGAGGCGATGGCCGCGGGGTCCACATCGCCGTACTTGCAGGCGATGCTGTAGAGCGTCTCATCGGAGGAGAGGACTGTGTACGTGGTGGGATGGGCCTGCAGGGCGCGGTCAGCGGGGAAGGGGTTGCCCGTCTGCGGGATCTTCAGCACGAGGCCGGGCATGAACAGGCCGCCGTCCGAAATGCCGTTGAGCGAGAGCAGTTCGTCGGGGTTGACATTGAAGCGGCGCGCGATGCAGTAGGGGAACTCGCCCGCCTGCAGGGTGTAGGTGGCGGGCTTGGGACCAGCCGTGGGAGCGGGTCCGCTGGGGGTGTTGGCCACCGGCGGGACCACCGTAGCCGCCACAGCGGTTGTCGCGGCGGGCACGATGTTGGTCGGCGTGCCGTTCTGCGGTGTGGTCATGGTGACCACCACGGGCTGCGGGGTGGCCGACGTGCCAGCCGAGGCCAGGGCGGTCATGGTGGCAGCCTGCTGGGCACCTTCGGTGCCCAGAACCTGCATGTTTTTCGCCTCATTGGGCAGCGGGGTGGTGAACTGGCTCGAAGGCGGGAGCGGGCTTGGCGTAGTCACGGGCGCATTCGAGATGGATTGCGTACAAGCAGAGAGCAGGAGTGCCAGACTTAGGATCGCGGCCAACTTGAGGCCGTGGGATTTCAGGATCATATCTTCTCCTCTTTCTTCCTCTTTTTTATAGTGGTTGGGATGGTAGCACATGATGTTTAAGACGTCAAGCGCAGGCCTTGCTTCCTTTAGGGGATGCAGCCGAACTCGGCCAGCGCCTGGGATGAGACGCCGCCGCGGTCCTGGACCTGGGCCTGCACCCGTTCCCAGACGTTACACACCCCTTTGCGGACTCTCGCTGCCTGTTGCACTGCCTCGCGCGAGAGGGCCAGCGCCTCGTCCACATCGCCGACGCGCGCCTGGGCCTCGATGAAGGGCAGCCACTCGAAGACGTCTTCAGGCGCATAGCCCATTGCCTCGGCCTGACGCTGCAGATCGAGGATCGTCTGCCACTCTCCGACCTGCCGCGCCAGTTCGGCCTTTTCATAGAAGTAGCACCAGGTGTGCGCTGGCTCGGCGCTGAACGGCGGACGGGGCAACTGGAGCGGCGGCGCGTCCGTGCGGATCAGGCTTGGCTGGCTGAGCGGGATGAGTTGGGTGAGAAACTCGGATTCCTTTTCGTACGTCTCGACATCGCCCAGCGACGGATCGAGCACGCGCAGACAGCCGTTCTGCGGGACGAGGAACACCAGCGCCTGGTCCGTCGAGCCGTGGAAATCCACGGTGCGGAAGGGCAGGGTGATGGGTGTGTTCGGCTCGATGCTCGTCAACACGCCGCCGCCGAGGCGGGCCTCGGCGTAGAGCAGCGCGTAGGGCAGGTCCCCTCCGTGGTATTCGGGCGCATACATCCAGTTGATGGGCGCGGTGAATGAGAGGTCGGTCTCCAGCGGCATGTTGGGGATGACGCCCGTCAGCAACAGGGTGTTCGGTTCGAGCGCGGGGATGCGCCAGGCGAACTGCCAGAAGATCTCCTGCTGGCGCGCCCAATCGCGACGGAAGAGGTTGGCATTGTAGAATTGCTGTCCCATCCCGAGGGCGATGACCAGGCCGATAACAGTCAACTTGAGGCGTTCGTTTTTGCCAAGGAGCAGTTCGATCAACCCAGCCAGGAACAGGCTCCCGCCCAGGGTCATGGAGATCATGAAGCGGTCGAAGGTGGATTGCAACGTCAGCGGCAGGCCCGCAGCGAGAGAGGGGAAACGTCCGAGCAGGATGCCCGTCAGGCCGAGCAGGATCAGGAAGAGCGGAAAGCGGGGAGTGGAGGATTGCTCGTCGGCGGAGGGGAAACGGAGGAGGTAAAGGATGAGGAGAGCAAAGGTGACGGCGACCAGGCCGAGGGTCAGCAGGGAGGTGGGGGAAGTCGGCGCGGAACCGACCCACAGCAGGACCTGCCCCCAGACGTAGAGTCCCGCCTTGAAGACGGCGTCCAGTAATTCGAGCAGCCAGTTGAGCCGCTGACTTTCCATGTCGTACGAGATGTACGCGCCCGAACGGTAGAACCAGACCAGCCACAGGCCGTCGGCTGCCCAAAGCAGGAGGTAGGGCAGCCAGGCAGTCAACGCGCGGCGGAAGCGACCCCAGAAGTTGACTTCATCGAGCAGGCACCAGATCAGCAGGAAACGCAGCGGCTCCATGCCGAAGAAATACTCGGTGGGGAAAAGCCCCCAGAATTGCAGAAAAAGCGCCAGGGTGGCCAGCGGCCAGTGTCCGCGGCGGACGGCGTAGGCGCTGACGCCGAACGACAGCAGGTAAAAGATGAAGGGGATGAGTTCCTGGTTGATGTGTGTGAAGGCCACCCAGTGTTGCGAGTATCCAGGGAAGACCAGCACGAAGAGTGCGGTGGTCAGCGCCAGGCGCGGACGGCTTGGCCAGAAGGCGCGCAGCATCCACCAGGCCGACAGGCCGATGAGGAAGCGGATGACCAGCGCAAACATCTGCCAGGCCAGCGGGGTGGGGGGCAGCAGGCTGGTGGTGAGGAAAAAGATCGGCCCGAGGAAGGGGCGGAAGCCGAAGAAGGACGGGACAAATTGCGCCGAGCCGAGGAAATGGTCCGCCCAGGCGAAGCCCCAGTCGTCCCAGTGAAAGCCCGCGGCGGGGGCGAGCAGCCCGTAGGCGAGCAGGGTCAGCAGGGCAAAGAGGACGGGGATGAATTTATTCGATTGCCAAAAACGCTGCATGGGGGGATTGTATCAGAAGGGGGCGGGCGGATTCAGGGCGCGCAGGTTCTCGAGCGGCGTGGGCGGATACAGGTCACAGCCAGGCCAGAGCGCGTCCACCCCCGCAGCGCGGACCCCTTCCGCCGCCGCCTGGACCTGAGCCTGGTCGCCGCGCGAGAGCGTTTCCACCGGGTCGAGGTTGCCGAAGAGCAGCGTGTGGGGCAGGGCTGCGCGCGAAGCCACGAGGTCGTTGGTCTGGTCCACGGAGATGGCCTCCGCGCCCGATTGAGCCAACAGATGCATGACCTCGTTCGTGTTTCCACACAACGACAGGACGCGCGGTTTTGGCAGCGCTGCGATCAAATGTTGCTGCGCAGGCAGGACGAAGTCCGCGAAACGTTTGGGGCCGAGGAAACCCGGCGAGCCGCCCATGTCGTGGATGGTGAGGAAGTCGGCGCCTGCGCTGTGGTAGGCATGGCCGACCTGGGAGAGGAAAGAGGAAAGATGAAAGAGGGTATCGAGAACGGCCTGCGGGTTGCGCTTCATTTCGGTGAACAACGCCCCCGACTCAACCAGGAATAACAGCAGGGTGAACGGTCCAGGCAGGATGCCCCCGATGACAGCTTCCGCGCCGATGTCCGCTTTGACTTTTGCGGTGGCTTCGCACACAAGGTCAATGCGGCCGAGACCTCGGAGATCTGTTTCCAGCAAGACCTCCAAGGTTTGATGCGGCGGTTTGGCCACACGCGGAAATTCATACAGTCCCTGCTCGCGGAAGTCCACCTCTGCGCCGAGCGCTTCAGCCTCGACACACAGATCCAACGGCAGCGCGGCGGACGGGAGCCCCGTCAGACGAAAGGTGCTGGCGGCGGCGCGGGCCAGCTTGTCCGCGTCGCGATGGACTTCGTGGAAGGACAGGCCTTCGTGCTCCAATCCCGCCGCGGTGACGTGGGTCAGTCCGCTGAAGGCGGGGATGGAGTCTACTTTTTTACCGTTAAGCAGTTCGAGGATTTGAGTTCGCATGTTCCATCAAAAAAAGGACACAAAGATCTCCTTTGTGTCCCTTCGTGCCCTTCGTGTTAATTCTTGATCGCCTTGGCGATGGCCGTCACATGCTCAGGCGTGGACCCGCAGCAGCCGCCGACGATGCGCGCGCCCATGCCCACATACTTCTTCGCGTACTCGCCCATCATCTCGGGCGTGACGTCGTACAGGGCGCGGTTGGTGGCCGCATCCATGTGGGGCAGGCCTGCGTTGGGTTTGACCCACAGCGGGAAGCCCGCGTTGGCCGCGCCATATTCCACGACGACCTTCTCCATGTTCTCAAGCGTGGTGCCGCAGTTCGCGCCGATGGCGACCGCGCCAAGGTCGGTGTAGGTCTTCATCACCTGCGAGGTCTTGACGCCCATCATCGTGCGCACGCCGCGGTCATACGAGAACGAGACCACGATGGGCAGGTCGCTGGCGGAGCGCGCGCCCTCGAAGGCGGCGGTGGCTTCTTCGAGCGCGAACATGGTCTCGATCAGCAGCAGGTCCACGCCGCCATCGGCCAGAGCCTTGGCCTGTTCGGCGTAGGTGGCGCGGGCGTCGTCAGGGGTCAGCGGGCCGTACGGGACCATCAACGCACCTGTGGGTCCCAGCGAGCCAGCCACCAGCACACCGTCGCGTTTGGAGGCGGCCTTGCGGGCCAGGTCCACCGCGCGCATGTTGACCTCGGGCGCGCGGTCCACGTACTTGGAATCCTTCATGCGCAGGCGCGTGCCGCCGAAGGTGCAGGTCAGGATGATGTCCGAGCCTGCTTCGACAAAGCGGCCTGCCAGCGTGAGCAGGATGTCGGGATTGTCCATCACCAGGTCCTCGGGCGGGGTGCCCGCCTTGAGCCCCATGATCTGCAAATTGGTGCCCGTGGCCCCATCCGCCACGAGAACCTCCCCCGCGTTGAGCCTTTCCAGAAATTTATTCATGTCGTCTCCTTTGAGTAGGGGCACGGCGGGTTGATCGAAGACCGTGCCTGCGATGGATTTGCCGTGCCCTTACATTATTTCTTCATCAACTTCTCCGCCATCGGATCGATCTGGTGATGGGGGATCAGGTGCGCCACATGCGTGAACGGTTCGGTCATGTGCGGGAAGTTCAGCGCCAGCATGAATTGGTTCTGGAACTCGGGGTCGGTGGGCAGTTCGAAACGCTGCACCGAGCGCGCCACCTCGGCGGCCTCGCGGCGCTTCTCCAGGTTGAGCAGCGCAATGCGCGCCCCATCGCCCGCGGCATTGCCAACCGCATAGACGTCCTCCAGCGGCAGGTCGGGGATCAGACCGATCAGCATGGCCTTGGTCTTGTCGATGAAGCTGCCGAAGCCGCCCGCCAGGATAAGTTTATCAGGTCTTTCGAGGTCCATCTGACGCAGCAATGTGCGCGCCGCCACGAACAGCGCAGCCTTGGCCAATTGGATCTGGCGGATGTCCTTCAGCGTGAGCACGATGTCGCGCCCGATGGAGGTTTCCTGCGCCCAGGCGATGACATACTCCTGACCGCCTTCACCCTCCCGCACTCGCTCGGTCTGGACCCCTTTCCTGAATCGGCCCCGACCATCCAGGATCCGCACTCGGAACATTTCCGCCACCGCGTCAATGATGGCCGAGCCGCAGATGCCCTTGACGTCTCCTGTGTTCCAGCCCTCCGCGCCGATGACTTTGTAGCGCGGCTCCAGCGTGGACTCGTCGATCTCGACGCGTTCGATGGCGCCAGGCGCGGCGCGCATCCCGTATTCGATGTGCGCGCCCTCCAGGGCGGGGCCTGTCGGCGTGGACGTGCAGACCAGCCGTCGGCGGTTGCCCAGCACCAGTTCGGCATTGGTACCCACGTCGATGATCAGCCAGTTCTCGTCCTGCTTGTGCGGCTCCTCCGCGACGATCACAGCACTGGTATCCGCGCCAATGAAGGATGCGATGGTCGGCAGCACGTGGATATTGCCCGCAGGGTTGATGTTCAGCCCAAGCTCACGCGCCTTGAGGTCCACCGCCTTGTGGATCGTCGGCACGTACGGCGCGCGCCCGAGGTGGGTGGGGGGCAGGTTGAGCAAAAGATGATGCATGGTCGTATTGCCGACCAGCACCATTTCGAAAATATCATCTTTAGTTACGTCATTGCGAGGGGTGTTCTTCCCCGAAGCAATCTCATCGCAATGACGGATCGCCTGACCGATCAACTTATTCAGCGTGCCAATGACCGCCTTGTGCATCTTCTCCAGCCCATCACCGTGCTCGATGGAATACTGGATGCGCGACATGACGTCCTCGCCGTACACGATCTGCGGGTTCATTTCGGATTCAGCCGCCAGCACTTCGCCCGTGCGCAGGTCGCACAGATACAGCGCAATCGTGGTCGAGCCGATGTCCACCGCCGCGCCAAAGGAGTCCTCGTGATAGCCAGGCTGCACGCGGACCACTTCCCTGTCCTGCCAGACCGTGACCGTTACCTTCCATTCACCCTCGCGCAGGGTGTACGCCAGCGTGCGCAGGACCGTGTAATCGATGGACAGGTCCGCCGCTTTGGGCAGGTTCTCCTCGCCGCGCCGCACCAGCGATATGGCGTGTTCGATGCCTTGTGCCAGCCGTTCCCAATCCGCGTGCGGATGGGCCAGCGAGGGCGCTTCCATTTCCACGTAGTATTTGCGGATGGACGGGTGAATCTCGATCTCACGCTGTGTGGCCGACTTGCGCACGATCTGCTTGTTACCGCGGCTTTCCTCGGGCACGTTGATCAGCACATCGCCCAACACGCAGGCCTGACACGACAGCCGCACTTGTCCCACCTCCCAGCCGCGATCCTTGAGTAGCCTGGGGCGGCGCGCAAAATAGGCGGTCTCATCCGCGCTGACAGGGGAGAGGTGTTCGCGCTTCGAGTGGATGTTGTACTTCTCGAAGCGGCCCTCCTCGACCAGCACCATGCACTTGCCGCAGGTGGCGTTCTCGGCGCAGATCGATTCAATCTCCACGCCCAGTTCGCGCGCGGCGGCCCGCAGGCTCGTTCCTTCTTCGACGAGTCCACGGCGGCCAGAGGGTTGCAAAATGACGAGGTGTTTGGGCATAAGCAAATGGGGCGGGATTTTCCCGCCCCACGAATTATACAGGCTATGAATTTCGTTTGGGGATTTCGATGACCTTGAATTCGGCTTCGAGTTCAGCCTTGACCGCCTGCGCAACTTCCTCAGGCATGCCCTCGCGCTCGATCCACGGACCCTTCTTCCACTGGGCCACGTACTCCTCGGTGCCCGTCAGCCCGACGGCCATGGCGTAGGCGTCCACCGCGCCCATGAAGCGCTTGGACATTTCCACTTTGACTTCCCGTCCGTCTCCCGAAACGGTGATCATGGTGGGAATATGGCGCCAGAAAGTTACTCGATATTTGCTTTGCATGTTTCACCTTTAAACGGAGCGCAGACCAGGGTCTGCGCAGTTGTTTTTTGCGGACTGAAGTCCGCACTACAGATCGATTACAGCGGCAGCAATCCGCGTTCCCACAGGATCAACCCCGCACCTGCCAGCATGAAGGCGACTACGATCAGCACG
>CAZGFR010000003.1:76370-82251 GCA_964524485.1 uncultured Anaerolineaceae bacterium
TTCCCACAGGATCAACCCCGCACCTGCCAGCATGAAGGCGACTACGATCAGCACGCCGACGAAGGTCAGCCGATACGGCTTGACGTAGGTTCGCGTGGGATACGCGCCGAAGCCGCGCGATTCGATGGCCAGTGCGGTGTTCTCGGCCTTGCGCAACCCGTTGACGATGACCGTGAACAGGTACCGCTGCCACAGGCGGAAGCGATGCGCCCACGGCGAGCGCGCCGCGCGTCCGCGGATGGCATGGGCGGCCTGGACGGCGTCCACTTCCTGCTGGATGATGGGCAGGAAGCGCAACGCAGTGAAGATGGCAAAGGCATATCGGTAGGGGATGCCCAGTTTGGTCAGGCCCACCATCAGCTCGCGGATGTTGGTGGTCCAGATGAACATGAACGAGACCAGCACCATGATCGCCAGACGGAAGAAGTATCCCGCGCCTTTGAGCAGTCCTTCCTGCGAGCCATGCAGTGGACCGAGCGTGAAGATCGGCTCGCCCGGTGTGACGAAGAAATGGAACAGGCCCAGCAGCAGCGCCACACCGAAGATGAGCGGCGAGGCCTTCAGGATGACCGTCAGCGGCACGCGCGCGAACAACAGGGCGATGACCAGTAGGGTGACCAGCAAGATCCCGCGCGCCTCCATTGTGGTCGTTTGGAAAGCCAGCACGATCACCACCACCACCCACAACAATTTGCTGAGCGCGTCGGCGCGGTGGAAGAGCGAGTCCTGGTCGAGGTAGGCGAGAGTATGCTCGTTCATGGGGTCATGGCTTCCACAAAGGCCTCCACGGTGTTCAGGCCGTGAGGCACCGATTTCCCGCGGGCGCGCAGTTCGTCCACCAGTCGGCGCAGGGCGGTGGGGCGCAGCGAGGCGCGTTCCACCACCTGGGGGGAACCGAACAACTGCGAGGGCGTACCGTCGAAGACCTTCTCACCGTCAGCCATCACGATGGCGCGGTCGATGTGGGCGTCCACCAGGCGCATGTCGTGCGTGATCATCAGCACGGTGATGCCCTCGCGGCGCAGGGTATTGATCAGGTCCATCAGGCTCTCGGTCAGGCGTTTGTCCTGACCGTAGGTGGGCTCATCCACAATGAGCAGGCGCGCGCGTCCGCCCACAAGCATGGTCGCCACGCCCAGGCGGCGCTTGGCGCCCGCGCTCAACGCGAAGGGGTGCCCCTCTGACTCATTGATCTCCAACCGCTTGAGCATGGCTTGTACGCGCTTGTGCACCTCATCGGGATCGTCGATGCCCTGAGCCAGCAGGCTGTACTCGAGTTCCTCTTTGACCGTGTCGGTTAGGAACTGATGCTCGGGATTTTGGAAAACCAATGCGATGTCGTTGGCCAAATCCTGCACGGACCATTGATGCGCCTTGCGCCCAAAGAGCGTCAGTTCGCCGCCTGTGGGTTTGAGCAGGCCCACCAGCAATTTGCTGAGCGTGCTTTTGCCCGCACCGTTCTGTCCGACGATGGCCGCGATCTCGCCTTGGTGGATCTCAAAGGAGACGCCGCGCAGCGCGCGTGATTTCTTGTTGTACCCGAAACGCAGATTCTCCGCACGGACCAGCACCTCACCGCGCGTCTGGACCTCGGGGCGGGCACGGCTTTCGAGGAAGTGAAACCCGCCGAAGGCATCGGCTGCTTCGCTGACGGTGATGGGCACCTGCCCTTGGAAGAGTCCGCGCTGCTTCAGGCGCAGACCGACTTCGGTCGGTTCGGGCAGCCAGACCCCCAGTTCCAGCATCTCCGCGCCGTGACGTTCGATCACCTCGCGCGGAGTCCCCTGGGCGACGACGCGTCCCTTGTCGAGCAGAATCAGGTCGTCGGCCTGGGCCATGAACTCGTCCAGGTCTTTGGTGACCAGCACGATGGACTTGCCTTCATCGCGCAGGCGCAGGATCAATTGGTGGACGGCGTGGGTGGTGGCGGGGTCGAGGTTGGCGGTGGGCTCGTCGAGCACGATCAGCGCGGGCTGCATGGCCAGCACCGAGGCCAGTCCCAGTTTCTGGATCTGACCGCCCGAGAGCGCCCAGACCAGATTCTTGCGCAGGCCGTTCAAGCCGACGTATTCGAGCGAGCGCGTGACCTGCTCGGCAATTTTGTCGGGATCCTGGCGCAGGTTCTCGGGGCCGAAGGCAACCTCATCCTCGACCTGCAGGGTGGCGAACATCCACTCGGGGTCCTGGAACAACATCCCCACCGAGTGCGCCAGGTCCTGCACTTTCGTGGCAGAGACATCCTGCCCGTCCACGCGAACCTGGCCTTCGAGTTTGCCGCCCAAAATGTGCGGGACGATGCCGTTGAGCAGCATGCACAGCGTGGATTTGCCCGAGCCCGAAGGCCCGACCAACAACGTAAAAGACCCGCGTTGGATGGACAGATTAACGTCCACGAGCGAGGGCGTGGTTTTGCCGTAGTGCTTGTAGGTGACTCCGCTCAAGCGGACGAGCGGCTCGGCGGAGGTGGGCGGGGGTGTGGTCACTGGGGTATTTTATTCGAGGTTGGGAAGTGTTGGAAATCTTAGTATGAAACTACAATGCGCGTAAACATTTTTGTTCCTCCAGCGGTTGAACTGCTGGAGGAACAAAAATATTATGGAAAAAGCTACTCTTTTCGTGTGGTGCGCAACAAGCCAGTGCGTTCCACCAATTTGCCGAGCCACCAACCCAACAAGCCGGAGATGATCGCGCCGGAGATCATGTTGATCGGAGCAGCCTGCCAGTACTGGGCTACGATCTCGGGGCTGCTGTCCCAACCGAAGAGGTAGGCGGTCCAGACTGTGCCGAACTGGGAGGTGCCAGCGCCTGCGAGCAGGAAAGCCCACCAGCCGAAGTTGTTGTAGTTGGCGAGGGCCATGACTGCTTCCGCGCCAATGCCCTGGGTGAGGCCCCAGCCGAGGGTGGAGAAGCCCGAGGGGTTGCCGAGCAAGGCTTCCATGGCGGTTTCGATCAGGCCGACGATCAGCATGGCGCCCGGCTTGCGGACGAGGAAGAAGGCCAGCAGGTAGGCCCACATGAAGGCGCCCTGCAGGGCCGCGCCCGCCAGCGGTCCGCCCGCGGCGTTGGCGGCATTCCAGATGATGCCTGTGCCCGTGTTGACGACGCCAGCGATGGCGCCTACGACGGCCAGGATGATGAGATCGGAGGTGGTGTAGTTGAAGTTCCACCCGCCGCCGCGGCTGTCCTGTTCGCCGATCTTGACGAAGCGGGCCAGCAGACCGAGCACAATGAGGATCAGGACGTTCACAACGATCATTACGGGAAGAGTCATTGCAGCATTCTCCTTCTGTGGTTTGTTTGGCTCAGAGCGCGCGCTCTGGAATACCTACAGGGATAAACCCATCTCTTTCAATTCGGTTTTGACTTCCTCGTACATCTTCTGCCAGAAATCCAACGGCTGGACCCTGACCGTGTCATAGACCTGGTCGAAGGGCAGGCCGGGGTTGCCTTCCGACGTGAAGACGTGCTCATACTTTGGCAGCAATTGCTGGACGAAGGCGTTGGCATCCTTGAGCGACATCTTCATCTTGTGCGCTGCCAGCGCCACCTCGGCCATCAAGCGGGCTTCCAGGCCCGAGCAGTTGGGAGCGTTCCCGTCGGCGGCGCCCACGCCTTCAAGGTGGTTGCCGCTCACCGCGTTGACGATGGCATTGGCAGCTGTTTCATAGAGCAGTTCTTTCGTGCCCGCACCCGACTTGGGGTAAATGTCCGCTACGATGATGTGCGGCGCGTGACGGGCGAAGGCCTGTCCCGTGGCGTTGATGACCCACAGCACGTCGCGCGTGGAGGTGGCGATGTGGCGCACGTGGATGGGGTGCAGGATGTGATAATCGGCCAGACAGGTGATGTTGGCGATCAGGTACGAAGCCACGTTGACCACCGCCGAGCCGGCGGGTCCGCCGCCCAGGCCGCCCACGATGACGCACGGCAGCGAAGCATTGACCATGCCATACTCCAGCGAGTTGACCGCACGCGAGATGTTGCGGTGGTCCATCTTCAACTCGTTGAGCACGGGCACCAGGTGGGAATCGCAAGGACGCAGGTAATCGGGGTGGGCGGCGGCCAGGTCGCCCAGCTCGGAGACCGAGCTTTGCGCGGCCAGCATGCCCATGCCCGCGCGGCCCACGCGCTTGAGTCCCTGGCGCATGTATTGCAGTTCGCGGCGGGTGGAGACGATCTCGATCGGGTTGCCCGTGCGGACCTCGCGTCCGTCCACTTCGACCAGCGTGCCGCAGGTGGCCAGGTCGATCAGCGGCTCCTGCATGTAGGACATGACGTTGGCCAGGAAGATGCGCTCGGGGATGGGCGTCCCTGGCGAACCGCCGAAGAATAACGGAGCCCGCTCATCGTCCAGGCGACGGGCATAGAGCGTGCGGGCGTCCTTGCCCTCGCCCATGACCACTTCCTGCGGCGCGGTGCGAATCCCGTAGTCGATCTCATCCTGCGTGATGTGGATCAGACGCTCGGTGGAGCGGCTGTACGCGCCGAGGGTCACGGCCAGTTCGTAGCCCGCCTTCCAGATGGCTTCCGAGAGGGCAGGGTCGTCGGTGACGAGCTCGTTGGGGTTCCATTCAAGCTTGTATTTCTTGACCAGCCGTTTGGTGGTCATGGCCACCTTTTCGAGGTCCCAGTTCTCTTCGGTCATGTAGGGACCCGAATTGGCGCGGTCGAGGATTTCGAGGTAATTCAGCATTGGGTGTCTCCGATAATAAAAGTAGTAACGACTTAAGTCGTTACTACTTCAAGCATTCATTTTTGCGCGCGCCAGCTTAACGGCCTCGGCCGCATTGCGGGCGGTGCCGTCGGCGCCGATGGCCTTGGCCCAATCTTCGGTGACGGACGCGCCGCCCACCAGGATCACATATTTCTCGCGGATGCCGCGCGCGACGAGCAGGTCGATCAGGTCCTTCATGAAGGGCATGGAGGTGGTCAGCAGCGCGGAGAGCGAAATGATCTGCGCGCCGAGTTCCTCGGCCTTGTCGATGATGGACTTGATTGGCACGTCCACGCCCATGTCGGTGACCTCGAAGCCTGCCGCGGTCATCATCGAGGCGACGATGTTCTTGCCGATGTCGTGGATGTCGGTCTGGACGGTGGCGGCCACCACCTTGCCCTTGACCTTGCCCTCGCCTTCGGAGTATTTCTCCAGCAGCGGCGGCTTGACCACTTCCATGGCGGCCTTGAGAGCGCGGCCCGCCAGCATCAGTTCGGGTAGAAAATATTCGCCGCGTTCGAAGCGTTTGCCCACTTCTTCTGCGCCGCTCATCAGGCCGCCGTTCAGCACCTGAAGCGGATCGACGCCCGCGTCCAGGGCGGCCTGGGTGGCTTCGGTAGCCAGGTCGGTGTCGCCGTCCACCACGGCATCGGCGATGGCTTGAAAGTGTTCCTGGTCCGTCATGTCAACTCCTGACTGTAAGGGAATTAATAGATTTTATGGCAGGTGGGGGTTATGGTCAATAGATAATCCAGACTTCGCCGGTTGTCGAGAGCGGGACACGGATTACACTGATTTCGCGGTTTTACACGGATTTTTTAAAATTTCCGTACGACTCCGTGTAATCCGTCGAATCCGTGTACCTTTTTTCAATCTTCCTCTTTCTGCTCTCCGTACACACGGGTTACCGCCGCCTCGACCTCGGCCGCGGAGTGACTCTCGCAGGCCACCAGCGGTCGGCGCGGATGTTCCACCTTGCGCCCGCCCTCGCTCATCACCTTGCTGTCGATGAATTTCCCCTGGTCATCGTACACGACATACAATTGATACAGCCTGCTGCACACGATGCAGCCGTGCGTCTCGCCTTTGGTGTGGGTCATGCCATCTCCTCTGGTACAAAATTACCACTTGTCTGGGGTTGCCTCTGACAAAGCTGTAAGGCATTAT